>OMWF01000014.1 GCA_900314665.1 uncultured Actinomycetes bacterium | reverse complement strand
CGTCGACGAGCTGGGGCGCTTCTCGATCTCACTGCTCTCCGGCCACATCGGCGGAGCCAACGCCCTCGCCTCCGCCATCGCCCGCATCACCGGCGGCACCCCGGTCATCACCACCGCCACCGACATCAACGGCGTCTTTGCGGTCGATACCTGGGCCAAGAGCCGCGGCTTGAAGATCGCCAACCCCGAGCAGATCGTGCAGGTCTCAAGTGCGCTTCTGGCCAACCGCCCGGTGCGCCTGATCAACGAGTTCTTCACCGTGGGCGCCCTGCCCAAGAACGTGAGCTTCGCCGGCGGCAACCCCGCCATCCACATCAGCTACCGCACTTCGGTGCTGCCCGGCTCGCTGCAGCTGGTGCCGCCGGTGGTCACCCTCGGCATCGGCTGCCGCAAGGACATCACCGAGCAGGCGATAAACGGCGCGGTCACCGCCGCCCTCGACGAGGCGCAGATCCGCCTGGACGGCGTCTGCGGCGTGGCGAGCATCGACCTCAAGGCCCATGAGCCGGGGCTTGTCGCCTGGTGCGAGCACCACCGCCTGCCGCTTGCCACCTTCTCGGCAAAAGAGCTGGCAGCGGCCCCCGGGCAGTTCACCCCCAGCAAGTTCGTAGAGAGCACCGTGGGCGTGGACAACGTCTGCGAGCGCAGCGCCGTGCTTGCCAGCAAGGGCCACCTGGTGGCCCCCAAGTTCGCCCTCAACGGCGTGACAGTGGCCTGCGCCGAGGCGCCCTACTCCATCTCGTTCAAGGAGGATCGATGAGCAAACTGGTCGTAGTCGGTATCGGACCGGGCAGCAAGCCCGAGATGACGGGCGCCGCCCTTGACGCGCTTGCCGCCGTGGACGTGGTGGCGGGCTACACCACCTACGTCAACCTGGTCAAACCCCTCCTGCCGGAGAGCACCGAGTACCTGGTCACGGGCATGCGCTCAGAGATCGAGCGCTGCCAGATGGCCATCGACGAGGCCGAGAAGGGCCGCAACGTGGCCATGGTCTGCAGCGGCGACCCCGGCGTCTACGGCATGGCCGGCCTCATCTACGAGCTGGCCGCCAAGACCGACGAGCAGGGCGTGCCGAGCCGGGACTTTCCTTTTGAAATCGAGGTCATCCCTGGCGTGACCGCGGCCTCCTCGGGCGCCTCGCGCCTGGGCGCCCCGCTCATGCAGGACTTTGCCGTGATTTCGCTCTCCGACCTGCTGTGCCCCTGGGAGGTCATCGAGCGCCGCCTGGCGGGCGCTGCGGCTGGCGGCCTGGTGATCGTGCTCTACAACCCGGGCAGCCGCACCCGCACCGACCACCTGGCCCGCGCCTGCGACATCATCCTCAAGGAGCGCGGCCCGGAGACGGTCTGCGGCCTGGTCGACCACATCGGCCGCGAGGGCCAGACCTCGCGCCTGCTCACCTTAGGCGAGCTGCGCGACACCGAGGTTCAGATGGTGACCACGGTGTTTATCGGCAACGAGCGCACCCGCAACATCAACGGCAAGATGGTGACCCTGCGCGGATACGAGCGCAAGGAGCGGGCGTGAGCAGCGACAGCGCCGCCGACCTGCCCCAGGTGCTGGTCTTTGGCGGCACCTGCGAGACCCACGAGCTGGCAGCCCGGCTGCTGGCGCTTTCCTGCCGGGTGACGATGAGCGTGGCAAGCGACTACGGGCGCAGCGTGCTGCCGCCCGACAGCGAGCGCTTCTCGGTGCTCTCCGGCCCCATGCTGCCCGATGCCATCCGCACCCGGCTGGCAAGCGGGGCCTACGTCTGCGTGATTGACGCCACCCATCCCTACGCCACCTCGGTGAGTGCCCACGTGGCCCAGGCGGCCGAGCAGACTCAGGTCCCCTACCTGCGGCTTGCCCGCGATCCAAGCGACCTGACCGGCTGCACCGTGGTCGACGACATGGCCGCCGCGGCGGCGCTGGTGGCCCAGTCCAGCGGTCCCGTACTGCTCACCACCGGAGTCAAGGACCTGGACGTCTTTGCCCAGCACGTGCCGGACTTTGCCGAGCGCCTCTACCCCCGCATCCTGCCCACCGTGAGCTCCATCACCCGGGCCACCGGCCTGGGCTACCAGCTGAGCCACCTGATCGCCATGCAGGGGCCCTTCTCCCAAGAGCTCAACGTCGCGCTCATCCACCAGATCGGGGCCACCACGCTGGTCACCAAGGACGGCGGCGCGCAGGGCGGCTT
>OMWF01000022.1 GCA_900314665.1 uncultured Actinomycetes bacterium | reverse complement strand
GCCGGAAGACGACGGAGCGAGAAGCGTGCGCGTGCCCGTCTCGATGGCATCCGCGATAAGCGAAGTCCAGTCGATCACCGTGCCGATACCGAGCTTGCGAAACACGTTGACGTTCTCGGGATCGCTCACGATGGACACCTGGTGCGCAATCCCGTAATAGCGATTGGCGAGCTGGCATATAATAAGATTGTTCGCGTCGCTGTCGGATAGGGCGATGATGACATCAAAGCCCTGGATATCGCCATCATCGAGAACCGAATGGTCGGTGGGGTCACCGTTCACGATAGGCACGTCATATCGTGCCGCCAGCCGTTCGCACAGCGCTCTGTCCGGGTTGACCACAACGATAGAGACCTGGCGCTTGATGAGCTCGCGGATCAGATAGTCGACGCGCTGGCCTCCCCCCGCTATCACCGCTTTCATGACCGGGCCCCGCTTTCATCCAGCCCCTCAAGCCTTGCCAGCTCGTTCAGGCAGAGGCGATGGGGGCAGAGCACCTCGACGTTCCAATCGTCTAAGAGCGCCCCGATGCTCTCGTCCTCAACCCGCGCGTACACGCTGCCCACGCCAAAGACGGCGCTCGCCGTCTCGGCGATGAAGACGTTTCTCGAATCGTCGCCAGTCGCCGTTACCACCAGGTCGGCGCTTCTGATGCCCGCCTGCTCAAGCTCGACTATGCTCGTGCCGTTTGCGGTGATCTTAGCCCCATCAAATGAGGGGCTGAGAAGGTGAAACGAATCGGCGTTCCAGTCCATCACCGTGACGCCGTAACCGTTATCACAGAGCTCGTCAGCCACTTCGCTGCCCAGCGTTCCGCACCCAACAACGAGGGCGGTGGCACCGTCTCGAGAACCCATAATGAGACTCCCTGTCCTGCGCGCCGGTCCTAACGCAAAACGACCGGCAACGACCCTCTCAGAACGGCAGCAATCGTTCTACTGCTGCGCTGCTCGTCCCGTTAGCAGCGAACATTGTAGAAGTCTCCGTATAAAGATTCCCTAAATGTTGCGGGGCGTCGGCTGTGCGGAATCGCGGCCGACCGACTTCGCTGGTTGCCACCCCTCATCACGCCGACACGCCCAATCGTACCTCAGGAAGTTGTGGTAGATTATCGACCCGCTATGGATATCTTCACTCTACTCAACCAGATAGACAGTGCCGTGTGGGGGCCAGTGATGATTGCCCTGCTTCTCGGCACGCACGTGTTTCTCACCTGCCGCCTCGGGTTCCCGCAGCGCAGGCTCGGGCAAGCCATCAAGATGTCGGTCGTGGAGGATGAGGGGGCCGAAGGCGACGTCAGCCAGTTTGGCGCCCTGGTCACGGCCCTCGCCGGCACCATCGGAACGGGCTCCATCGTAGGCGTTGCCACGGCGATCATCTCCGGCGGCCCGGGCGCCGTCTTCTGGATGTGGCTGACCGGCGTCTTTGGCATCGCGACCAAGTACGCCGAGGTCTACGTCTCCGTGCGCTACCGCGTCAAAGACCATCGCGGCGAGATGATCGGCGGCGCCATGTACGCTTGGGAGCGCGCGTTCAAACGCGAGGACGGCACCACCCCCCTCTGGGCCAAGCTCGGCGCCGTCCTCTTTGCCACCTTTGCCATCATCGCCACCCTGGGGACCGGTTCTGCCGTGCAGTCATCTGCGATGACGGGCATCATCTGCGGCAACTTCCCCTTCATCCCCAAATGGGTGCTGGCAATCATCATTTGCGTGTTTGTTGCGCTCGTCATCTTTGGCGGCGTCAAGAGCATCGCCACCGTCTGCGAGAAGCTCGTCCCCATCATGGCGGTCCTCTACGCAGGCGGCTGCATCGTCATCCTGATTGTGAACGGCGGTTATCTGGGACCTGCCCTCGGGATGATCTTGGAGTGCGCGTTCACCGGCAAGGCGGTCTTTGGGGGCGCGCTGGGCAGCGGCATCATCTGCGCGCTACAGTTTGGCTGCGCGCGCGGCCTCTTCTCCAACGAGTCCGGCCTCGGCACGGCTCCCATCGTGGCGGCCGCGGCTTCCACCAAAAACCCTGCTCGCCAGGCGCTCGTTGCATCTACCGGCACGTTCTGGTCTACCGTCGTCATCTGCCTGATGACCGGCGTGGTTCTCGTGAGCACGATGCTCGCACACCCAGAGATCGTCACCAGCGGCTCGCTTTCCCAAGGCGCCGACCTCGCCAACGCCGCCTTTGCGACCATCCCCTACATCGGGACTCCCGTCCTGGTCATCGGCATGGTGAGCTTTGCCTACTCGACGATCCTCGGCTGGAGCTATTACGGCAACCGCTGCGTCACCTATCTCTTTGGCAAGCGAGCTGTCCTCCCCTACCAGATCGTCTACGTGCTCGTGGGCTTCTTTGGAGCCATCGGCGTGGGAGATGTGGTGTGGACGATTTCTGACATTGGAAACGCCCTCATGGCCATCCCCAACATCATCCTCATCCTGCTGCTCTCGGGTGAGATCGCCCGGGCAACCAAGCACTACCTCTACGACGGCAACCTCGACGAGCGGTTCACGGAAGACATCCCCGTCATCCAGAGCAAGTAGGGACCTAGCTGCCACCCCGGCTGCCTCAAGCGCGGCCTCGACGATCCCATCATCTAGAGCAAGCAGAGCCTGGCCAACTGGTCTGCTGCCCACTACTGATGCAAATGTAACAAAACGTGAAGTTTTCGAGCTCCGACGGCTCCGCTCTGCTGCAAATGTAACAAAACGCGAAGTTTTTCAGCCCCGGGCCCCGAAGTGAGGGACCCATAGGGGCCTCCGTCGATGCGAATCCTGGGCTTTTGGTGGAGCCGCCCCCTCCGCAGCTCCGGCTCCACCGAAAAAACTTCGCGTTTTGTTACATTTGCAGCACGGGGAGGTCGTGTCCATAAAGTGGTGTAAAAGACGGGAAGTGAGCCAGAGGCCCGTCGACCAATTAGACTTGCAATCGCCAAACCACAAGG
>OMWF01000040.1 GCA_900314665.1 uncultured Actinomycetes bacterium | reverse complement strand
GGCGGCGCGCACCCGCGAGCGCGGCGGGACCGGCGACGAGCAGCGGGGCCGGGGTGCGCCCAGGCGCCGGCCGGGCTACAGCAGGCCCAGGCCCGAGAGGCAGGTCACCCAGACGAACAAGGTGACCATCGAGAAGGCGGTGGTCATCACCACCACCTGACCGGCGAGCTCGCCGTCCCCGCCCATCTGCTGGGCCATGGGGAAGCTGCTCACGGCCGTGGGGCTGGCGCTCATGGCCAGAAAGGCCCCCAGCTCCACGCCCCGCAGCCCGAGCAGGGCGGCGCTTCCCACAAAGATGAGGGGCAGGAGCACTAGCTTGGCCGCCACCACCACGGCCAGCGCCGCGCGGTTGTGGCCCACCCGCGAGAATCGGAAGGTGCCGCCCAGCACGATGATGGCGAGCGGGGTAGCGACGCTGGAGACGTCGGTCACCGCCGTCTCGATGACCCCGGGAAGGCGCAGCCCCACCGCCATGAAGAGAAAGGCGATCAGGGTGGCGTCGATGAGCGGGTTCGTGGCGATGGCCAGGAGCACCTTGCCCACCGGCACCTTGGACCCCCGGTTCATCTCCAGCACGATGGTCGAGTACAAGTTGAAGAGGGGCACCACGAAGGCGATGAGCACAGCGGTGATGCCCACCTGGTCGGCCCCGAAGAGGGAGATGGCCACGGGGATGCCAAAGAGCACGTAGTTGGTCCGGCACTCGCCCTGGATGATGACGCCTCGCCGCGCCGGATCCTTGACCAGCACATAGTTGAGGACGCTGCTCAAGGCGAAGGTGGCCGAGACGAGCCCCACCGCCAGCAGGACCAGACGCGGCTGGAAAGCCGCCGAGAAATCAGAGGTGTAGACGCTGTTGAACAGCATCACAGGCAGAAAGACCTTGAAGATGAGCGAGTTGAGCTTATTGAAGAAGTCCAGGTCGGCCAGGCCCAGCCGACGCATTCCGTAGCCGAGCGCCATCAGCAGGAAGAGCGGGGCCACCACGCGGATGCCCAGCAACATGCTCTCGGTCACGCGCCCACCCCGCTTGCACTCGTCCCCTGCCGTCTTCCGCCCAAACGCCCACCAGCATAGTGACCGGGAGGCGGGGCGGCGCGACCCCAAGCCGCCAGAGCGCAGCCGGGGCGGTAAGCGAGCAGGGCGCCCGCCGGCGGCTCCGCTATACTGGTTGCGCTAACCGACTCGTCCCGAGGAGGCCCGATGACCACCGCCAAGCGCTCCGCCGCAAACAGGATCGCCCTCATCGTTCTAGGTGTCGCCATCGTGATGGTGCTCGTGCTCTTCCTAGCCTCGCTGAGCACCTGCGGGTCGAGCTCCAGCACAGGCAGCTCCGGCACCAGCCTCTCGGCTGCCAGCCAGACCCACGACGACCAGGGACGCATCACCTTGGGCGGAATATACGGCCTGACCGGCCCAGAGCTTATCGATGCCCTCTCAGACCACGGCTACTCCTTCCAGAAGTCCGAGAACTACTGGCGCAAGGACACCTCGGACTCCACCTTCGAGGTGGTCATCATCGACGCACGGGGAAGCTACCTCACCAAGCAGGAGCTCTCGGCCGTGACCGAACCGGTCGACAAGGGCTATGAGATCGGGCTCTACTCGGGAACCCCCAAGAACCGCGATTACGGAATCACCAACCAAAGCGTCGACGTTGACCGCTACCAGACGTTTTCCGGCTCCGACCGCGATGCGGCCGTAGCCGTCCTCAACGGTACCGACGGCCCGCACCTGGTCGTCGTCGATCACATGAGGAGCAGCGCCGGGCACGAGTACATGGTCTACTCCGCCTCGGAGCAGATGATTGAGGAGCAGGGCGTGTCCGACCTCAGCGCCCGCACGCTCGACCGCGCCTACCAGGAGGTCGTGGAGAACTACTCGTAAAGCCCCGCACGCCGCAGGCGCAACAGCCGTTGCGCCTGCAACCAAGAAGAGGAACGCACGTGAAGAGCAACATCGTGAAGAGCAAGGGCAGGGCGCTGCCCATCAGCCTGGGCGCCATCGCCGGGGGACTGGCCCTCACCGCCGCCATCGTCCACCTCACCACGCCCCGACCGGCGGCCCTCGTCGCCCGCAGCGCGTTCAAGCACCGCCGGCACGGCAAGCCGGATGACCTGGCCCAGTACTCGCTCAAGGTGCAGATGCGCAGCGACATCGATTACCAGTCGGCCTTCTCGCGCGGCGCGATGGACGTCTACTGCCCCATCGGCGAGCCGGACCACGCCTACCCCGTGGTCTTCTGGCTTCATGGCGGCGGCTACGTGGGCGGCGACAAGCACGACGCCGCCACCTTCTGCACCATGCTCGCCAGCCGCGGGTTCACGGTGGTCAACGTGGACTACGCGCAAGCCCCTGAGTTCTGCTACCCCACCCCGGTGCTTCAGTTGGGAGAGGCGTACCGCTACGTGGCGGCCCACGCCGACCGCCTGGGCGCCGACATGGGCCGGGTGGCCTTTGGCGGAGACTCCACCGGCGGCCAGATCGCCGGGCAGTTTGTGAACATCCAGGTGAACCCCGAGTACGCGCAGCTCGTCTCGATCCCCGCCAGCGTCGAGGACCCCGCGTCCATCAAGGCGGCGGTCTTCTTCTGCACGCCCTTCAACATGCGGCGCTTTGACTACCTCTCCAACCGCGACGGCGTGCCGGCGGCAAGCCCCGTCCCCATGGTGGGGCGGCTGGCCTGGAGCTACTTCGAGAACCGCCTCTGGCGCAGCTCGGACGAGGTGCGGCTGGCGGGGCTGCTCGACACCGCCAACGAGGACTTCCCTCCCACGTACCTGACTGACAGCGCTTCGTTTTCCTTCGTGCCCCAGGCGGCCGAGATGATCTCGAAGCTCAAGCTGCTCGACGTGGAGGTACTGGGGTATCTGCCGGGAACCGAGCTGGGAGGCGGCAAGGACGCCGCCCAGGTGCGCCGCGGCCTGCCCCACAACTACCAGTACGACATGAAGCTGCCCCAGGCGTTCAGGAACTTTGAGCTGGCAAGCTCGTTTCTGCGCGACCACCTGCGCTGAAGCGCAGGTCACTCGCAGGCCAGCAGCTCCATGTCGGTGAGGGCCACGGAGAGCGCCTGGTCGTAGGGGCGCGCCAGGTCGAGCCAGCCGTCCATGCGCTCGAGTGGGACCACTACCGGCATGCGGTCGTGGATGCGTCCCGAGACGCCCACCGCCTGTCGGGTGAGCACCGCGTAGCGGGCCAGCTCGCCCGGACGCGAGGGACGCGCGTACAGCCCCGCCAGCAGGCAGCACTCCTCCCCCACCGGCCTGAGCGCCCGCTTGCGCTTGTCGTCAGCCGGACCCCACTCAAAGTACCAGCTTGCCGGCAGCAGGCATCGATGCCTATCGCAGGCCTCGGCAAAGAGGCGCTTGGCGGGAGCGGTCTCCGAGCGGGCGTTGATGACCAGGCCGGGGCCGCCTCCCGGCTTGGGCAGCCCCCAGCTCATGGCAAAGCCCGCCAGTCGGCAGGCGCGGTCGTTGGCGATGGCGGGGACGGCCATGCCGGGACTCACCTCTCCAGAGAAGGTGACGGAGAGCTGCTCACGCTTCTCAAGACGCTGGCGCACCTGCTCCAGAAAGCCGCGCAGCGCCGCCACGTCCTCGAGCGTGGGGGCTATGAAGTATCTGCCGCACATGCACGGGCCGGCCCTACTGAGCCAGCAGCTCCTGGTAGAGGCTCACGTCGTCATCCCGGAACATGTCAAAGACCACGTGCAGATCGGGCTCGTACTCGTTCAGGTAGCCGCGCACGGCGTCAATCGCGATACGGGCCGCGTACTCGCGCCTGAAACCAAAGGTCCCGGTAGAGATGCAGCAGAACGAGATTGACGTGATGCCGTTTTTCACCGCCTGGGAGAGACATGCCCGATAGCAATCTCCCAGCTGCATCTTCTGGTTCTTTGAGGGGATGTCGCCGTCGGCGAAGGGCGCCACCACGTGGATGACGTGCTCGGCGGGAAGGTTGTAACCGCTGGTGACGTAGGCGGAGCTGGGGGGTGCGGGCTTTCCCAGCTCGGTGGCGATGACGTTGCAGGCAAGCCGCATCTGCACGCCGGCATACGTGTGAATGGCGTTGTCGATGCAGTTATGTCCCGGCATGAAGCAGCCGAGCAGGTCCCGGCGCGCGCCGTTGGTGGCCGCTCCCACCTTGAGCAGGGTCTCATCGCCCTGCCAGAGCGATATCTTGGCGTCCGCGCCGCGGGCCTTGTCCCCCTTGAACGGAGGGAACTGCTCGACGTCGATGGGTCCGCCCCGCTCGATGAGGCGGCGCTGCAGGTAATCGTCCTGCACGGCAAGGAACCGGGGACTCACCGGCTCGGGCGGGCGCATGTTGAAAAGCCCCCGCAGGTAGGCCTGCCGGCTTTCCAGGTCGATGGGGATCAGCGGCTCCATGATGGCGCCGTGCTGGGCGCGCTCGGCGCGCATGTACGTGATGAGGAAGAGCACCTCTTCTTCCAGGCTGAGGTCGACCGGGGCGATCGTCGGATCCGCCGCCCGCATGTCCGAGAGGCCCTCAAACCCGGCATCGACCGCTACCATCTGCTCCTGGTATGCCATTGACCCTCACATCCCAACCTGCCAAGACGCAAACTGACACTTCTCAGTAATTCTACTGAAGCCATCTGGCCCTGAAGGCGGCAGGGGGCAACTTTCTTATCGTTCTTTCATTACAAGGTGTTATCCACGGGGGATTGGGCCGGCGGCGCCGCAGGCTGGCGTCCACGAGGACACGCCCACCTCAACCGTTGACCAGGTAGGGGCGCGTGGGAAAGGACAGGCTCAGGACGTCGCCGCGCTCGGGAAGCTCGTCTGCAGGGACCGCCAGCTTGTCGACCTTCCATTGGATGGGCACGTCAAAGCGGCGGTCGACCGCCTCCAGCATCACCGAGCGCTCGTAGCGCGAATCGCTCACGCGCGAGACCCGCAGCTTGACCACGTTGGGGTCGCCCTCCTTGGCGGGGGCGATCATGAAGTCGCGCACGCCGATGTAGGCTACGTCGTCAGGGACCGCCCCGTCAACCGTGAGGTCGAAGCCCCAGTCCACGGCCCGCACCCGGTGAGGGCCGAGCTTGCGAGCGGCGCTCGAGTTCTTGCAGCCCGAGATACGGATGGTGGCCAGCGAGCCGGGCCTGTCGACGATCTGCCGCGTGGGGCCTATCTCCGCCACCGTGCCGTGGTCGACCACGCAGATGCGGTCGCAGAAGCGGAAGGCCTCGTCGATGTCGTGCGAGACGTAGAGGATGGTGCCGTCAAAGCGATCGAAGAGGTCGAGCAGCTCCTGCTCGAGCAGGCTCTTGAGATGCGCGTCGAGGGCCGAGAAGGGCTCGTCGAGCATCAGGATGCCGGGGTTGGTGGCAAGCATCCGGGCCAGCGCCACGCGCTGCTGCTGGCCGCCGGAGAGGCGGTACGGGTAGCGGTTCTCCAAACCCTCTATCTTGAAGCGCTTGAGCTGGGTCTCCAGGATCTTCCGGCGCTCCTCGGCGCCCACGCTCTTGGGCACGCCGGCGAGGATGTTGTCCTTGACCGACATGTTGGGAAACAGCATGTAGTTCTGGAAGAGCAGGGCCGTCTTGCGCTCCTGCGGGCTGAGGTTCACGCGCGGCTTGCGGCCGCCCGCCGAGTCAAAGAACACGGTGCCGTTGACCTCGATCCTGCCCTCGTCGGGGGTTTCAAGCCCGGCGATGCAGCGCAGGGTCACGCTCTTGCCGCAGCCCGAGGCGCCCAGCAGCCCCAGGCTCTCGTTGCCCGCCCTGAACGCGACCTCGAGCGTGAAGTTGGGAAACGCCTTCTTGATGTCGACGCTGACGCTCATGAGCGGGCCCCTTCCGCCGCCTCTGCCGAGCAGTCCGAGAGACGCTCGTACTCGCTTCCCTCCTGCACCTCGGAGATGCTGCCATGACGGTAGCGCTGGGAGCGGCTCGAATAGGCGTTGATGAAGAGGATGACGGCAAAGGAGATGAGAATCACCACAAAGACCCAGAACAGAGCCACGTCGGTCTGACCCGCCATCCAATCGAAGTAGATGGCGATGGGGATGGTCTGGGTCACGCCGGCGTAGTTGCCCGCAAAGAAGAGCGTGGCGCCAAACTCGCCGATGGCGCGGGCAAAGGCAAGCACCGTGCCGCTGGCGATGGAGGGCCACGCCAGAGGCAGCATGAGCTTGCGGAAGATGCGCCCCTCCTTCCAGCCCAGGGTGCGGGCGGCATCGAGCATGGGGGCCTCGAGCTGCTCGAAGGCGCCGCGGGCCGAGCGGTACATGAGCGGGAAGCTCACCACCACGCAGGCGATGACCGCCGCCGGCCAGGTGAAGACGATGTTGACGCCATGGCTGATGAACCAGCGGCCCAGCGCGGTGGAGTTGCCAAAGATGAGCAGCAACAGAAAGCCGCAGACCGTGGGCGGAAGCACCATGGGGATGGTGAAGACGGTGTCCAGGATGCCCTTGACGCGCGGACTCACCTGGACCGTACCCCAGGCTGCAAGCAGACCCAGGATGAAGATGATGAGCAACCCCAGGCCGGCGGTTCTGAGCGAGACCCAGAGTGGCCGCCAGTCAAGGTTCGAGAAGAAGCGGGCGAGCGCCGCCAAACCGGTCGGCTTGCCGGCGATGCTCACCTGCGAGGCTTGGACCAGGTTGCCGGTCATGGCGTAAACCTGGCGTGAGCTCGAATCCTCCTGACCGGGCGTGACGATGGTGACGTAATAGTAGCCCTCCTCCACCTCGACGCCAAAGCCGTAGATCGAGCCGTCGTAGCTCACCGCCTTCTCGCTGGTGAAGTAGAACTTCGAGGCCGTGCCAGCAAACTGCGCCCCGCCGTTGACCGCGGCGGAGTCGATGGCGGAGAGCGTGGCCAGGAAGGAGCGCTGGAACCCGGCGTCGCCGATGTCGATGCCGAGGGCCTGCGCCGTGCTCTCGGGGATGTAGACAATCAGAGCTCCCCCGGGCGTTTCGACCGCGACGAAGCCGTCGATGCCCGCCGAGGGGTACCGGTAGCCGTAGCTGGAACCGGAGTAGGTCCGAGAGGAGCCGGTGTTGGCCCGCGAGTAGTTGGCGATACCGAAGGAGGCCCCGTTCATGAGGGCCGCCTCGTGGTCCTCCCCCACCTCGACGTCAGCGTTGGTGCGGTAATCGACCTCAATCGGCGCGGCGGCGGTGGCGGCAGCGGTGGGGACCCCGCTCGCATAGGATGCCTCAGCGGCGTACGAGGGGAGCGGCAACGCCAGCAGCAGGCAGACGAGCAGCAGCGGCAGCACCAGCCAGCGCGGGCCGATGCCAGGCGCAGTATGGACGGTGTGCGCTCTCACAGGCTTCCTTCTCCAAAACGACGTACGTCAATTCCCGACACCGCCTGGCAACGTGCCGATGGCCAGCCTCCTGGGGAGGTCTGGCCATCGGTGTCGTTCATGACGATGCCCCGCGCCCCTGAGGCGCAGGAAAGCAGCTGCTAGGCCAGCTCGAATCCGTACTCGGAGAAGATCTTGAGCGCGTCCGGGTCGGTCAGGCAGAAGTTCATGAAGTCCTTTGCCGCGTCTGCGTTGGCGGAGCTGGCAACCACGGCGCCCGGGTACTTGATGGCCTTGTGGCTCTCAGCCGGAGTGGTGTAGTTGAGCTTTATGCCCTTGTCGGCGTTGCGGTAGATGTCCGACGTATAGATGAAGCCGCACTGGACATCGCCGCTGCCGATAAGCGTGGCGACCTTGCCGACGCTGTCCTGCCCGGCGTTGACCTTGTCGGCCACGGAGTCGGCCCAAACGATGTTGGAGACGGTCCCGTCGCTTGCCTCGTCGTAGGTGACCAGGCCGTAGTACTTCAGGGTCTGTAAGGCGTACTTGCCGGCAGGCACCGCATTGGGCTCGCCGATGGCAAAGCTCGAGACCTTGTCGGTAGCCAGGTCCTCAACGCTATCAATCTGCAGGTCAGAGTTGTTAGGGGTGGCTATGACCAGGTCGTTCACAAACATGTCCTGGCGGGTGTCCTGGTCGATGGAGCCATTGGACGCGGCATTGTCCATGGTCTTGGTCGAGGCGGTGATGAGCAGGTCTGCGGCGCCGGAGTCGGCGGCAAGCTTCTGGACCAGCGTGCCCGAGCCCTCAAACTGGGTGTCCGCGAAGGTCACGTTGGGATGGCTCTTGGTGTAGAGGGCCTGGACCTCGGGAAGGGCCTTCTGCAGCGAGTTGGCGGCAAAGATTTGAAGCTGAACGTTGCCGGCGGTGGAGGTGGCGGAAGCCGCCGTCGAAGCCGCCGAACCGGCGCCCGTGCTCGAGCCCGACCCGCAGCCGGTGAGCGCCAGCGCAGCCACCATGGCCGTGGAGGCAACCGCGGTGGTGGCGATACGGATGAAGTTCCTCCTGGTGATGTGCATGCAGACAGCCCCTTTCGTCCACGTCCCCCTCATCCATCGGAGCCTAGAAGCGCGGCTGTCGGGGCAATGTCCGCAGGCTAAGATACGCCCCCGCTCCGCAGCCTTCCTACTCCTGATGCTTCTTGGTAGCTTATATGTATTATTCCCGTAAAACAACAAAGTTATAGAAATTTATTTTCTAACGGGTCTATTCTCTGCCAAGATTCATCAGGCTCAAAAAAGTGGCGACACCAGACGTGTCGCCACTCAAAAATGACGGGTGTGTGCGCCGAGGCTTAGAGGGCCTTCTTGGCGACGTCGACCAGGGCCGCGAAGCCCTGCGCGTCCTCGACGGCCATCTGGGCCAGAACCTTGCGGTCCAGGGTCACGCCGGCCTTCTTGAGGCCGTTCATGAACTTGGAGTAGGACAGGCCGGAGAGGCGGGCGGCGGCGTTGATGCGGGTGATCCACAGTTTGCGAATCTCGCGCTTCTTGTTGCGCCGATCGCGGTAGGCGTACTGCAGCGAATGTTGGACCTGCTCTTTTGCCTTACGGTAGGTGCGGGACTTGGCGCCATAGTAGCCCTTGGCGCGGGCGAGGACGGTACGACGCTTCTTGCGAGCGTTAATCGAACGCTTGATACGGGCCATTATCAATCACTCCTTGGAAATAAAGACTACGTGGATGAGAGCGCAGATGCGTTAGATGCCGAGCTTGCGCTTGATCATCTTGGTGTCGGCCGGAGCGATGGTGGTCTCCTTGCGGAAGTTGCGGATGCGCTTGGGCGACTTCTTGGAGAGGATGTGGCTCTTATAGGCCTTGGCGCGCATGAGCTTGCCGCTACCGGTGACGCGGACGCGCTTGGCGGCCGCCTTATGGGTCTTCATCTTAGGCATTGCGTATCTCCTTCGTGTCCTGTACTGCCGTTTAGCCGTACCAACGCTACTTGGTGTTGATGGGCGCCAGCAGCATGTGCATATTGCGTCCCTCGAGCTTGGGCTGACTCTCAATCGTCGCGATATCCGAGAGCTCGTCGGCGAGCTTCTCGAGGATGTTGAGGCCGAGCTCGGGGTGAGCCATCTCACGACCGCGGAACATGATCGTGATCTTGACCTTGTTGCCCTGACTAAGGAACCGGATGACGTGATTCTTCTTGGTGGTGTAGTCGCCCACATCGATCTTGGGACGGAACTTCATCTCCTTGACGGCGATCTTGGCCTGGTTCTTACGCGCCTGCTTGGCCTTGACCTCCTGCTGGTACTTGTACTTGCCGTAATCCATGATGCGGCACACCACCGGGTCGCCGTTGGGCGCGATCTCGACCAGGTCGAGTCCCTGCTCATCAGCCACCCGCAGCGCATCTTCGAGACCGAAAATGCCCAGCTGGCTGCCGTCCACACCGATCAAGCGGCATACACGAGCGTGAATCTGCTGGTTGATGCGCGGCTCCTTGGAACTTGCTATCTCAGGTCACCTCCGTAGTCGCGGCCGCTGGGCCGCTCGGATATGAAAAAACCTGCCGTGCTGATGGGCACAGACAGGTCGTTCTGGGGGCTTCGGGCGTACGTCCGAATATCCAGTTACGACCAGTCAGCAACCCACGGGCGCCAATCAGGTGGAGGGCGCACTTCACCCTCGCTTTGCGGGTACCTATCCTAACAGGACCCCCCCTGCCCTGTCGAGAAGACCTCTGTGGAAGCCCGGCAAGCGGCGATGCGGGCGGACGCCGAGAACCTAGAGCATGCTCCCCAGCCCGTCCATGAAGGAGGCAAAGCCGGTGGACACGACGCCCCAGTAATCGAGCAGGTACAGGGCGCCCAGTATGAGCAGGACGACGACCACGCCGATGACGGCCTTCTGGGTTCCGGAGAGCGGCTCCACCCCGGCCAGGGGGTCATCCTCTTCCGCCGGGGAGGAGTCCGCCCCCGCGGCGGGCGCAGCGGTCTTAGGGAGTTGCTGGGCAGCGGGCGGTACGGCGGACGGCCGGGCGATGAAGCCCACCTCGACGACCTCGTCATCAAGCGGGGCGGACGCGGCGGCGACGCGCGGCGCACCCCTGTACCCGACCTCGACGACCTCCTCCTCATCGATGGCCGCCGAGTCGAGAGCCAGCGAATCGACGGCCACATGCACCTGATTTGCGTCTGGAGTGTCGGTGCTTGCTGCCATGCGAACCTCCCCTGAAAAGCAGTACCATTAAAATTTACGTACCGCTCATGGGTCATAGATGCCAATTGGTTTTAGTGTACCCAAAACCGCCGATCGCATGTTGAGGGGTTTGATGTCACAGATTATCGACAAGTTTGGACGGCTCGTCGACCGTCAGGTGAGCACCGGGCACCCCAAGCGCGCCCTACGCCTGCTGCGCTTGGCCTACGCCTCATTTGGAACGTACCAGAAGCACTTTCCGAGCAAGCAGCTGGCACCTTCACGGCAGATGATGGCCACGCTCTCGATGAACTACATCCGCACTCCGCTCGCCCATCCGGAGCGGACCGCCATCGTCAATTTCTTCATGCCCTGCCAGATGCTGCACGCCATGAACATCCACTCGCAGGTGGCCGAGGGCATGAGCTGCTACATCACGGGGGCCTCCGCCCAGCAGGCCTTTCTCGAGCAGGCCGGCGCCCAGGGCGCTCCGGAGACGCTCTGCTCCTACCACCGCATCCTCACCGGCATGGCGCTCTCGGACACCTTGCCCGCGCCCCGCTTCATCGCCAACACCTCGCTGGTGTGCGACGCCAACACGGTGACCTTCCGCGTGCTAGCCGAGCACTACGGGGTGCCGCACTTCACCATCGACGTGCCCAACAGCGCCGGGCCCGACGAGCTGGCCTACGTGACCCGGCAGATGGTCGAGCTCAAGGGGTTCATCGAGGACGCCATGCACGAGAGGCTCGACGAGGACAAGCTCAAGGCCTCGATGGCGCTCTCCAATAAGAGCCTGGCCACCTACCGCCGCTACCTGGACCTGCTCGGCGACATCGCCTTGAAGAACGACCAGACGAGCGAGATGTACACGGTGCTGGCAAGCCATTTGATGCTCGGCACGCCCCAGTCGGACGCCTTCTTCACCCAGCTTGAGGCCGATGCCAAGGCCGCCCCGCGGACCGCCGGCTTGCCCGCCGGCAAGCGCCCCCGCCGCATCCTCTGGGCGCACGTGATCCCCTACTACCAGAAGCCGGTGCGCGACTTCTTTGCCCCCAACCCGGACGGCACCTACGACAACCAGCTGCTCTGCTGCGATATGACCATCGACGCCCTGGACGACCTCGATCCCGAACGCCCCTACGAGTCGATGGCCCGCCGGCTGCTCACCGACTCCTTCAACGGACCGGCCGAGCGCCGGTGCGGACGCATCATCGAGTACGCCCGTAAGCTCAATGCCGAGGGTATCATCTACTTCTGCCATTGGGGCTGCCGCAACACGGCCGGCGCCGCCCCGCTCATGTCCGACCTGGCAGACGGGGCGGGCATTCCCCTGCTGGTGCTTGACGGCGACGGCTGCGATCCCGGCAACACCTCTGACGGCCAGGTCGCCACCCGCCTTGAGGCCTTTGCCGAGCTCATCGATGCCCAAAGGGGGCGCAACCATGCCTGAAAGCACCTCATCACCGCTCACGAACTGCGGATATGCTTGCAAATACACGCCCTCGGCGCTGTTTGCCGGCTGCGGCGTGAACGCCGTTCGCGAGGTGTGCGAGACAAGCGACACCTCTCCCGCCGATGCCGCGCTGCACCCCAATCTCTGCGGCTACGCCAAAGCTCTGGCCTGCTCCGGGCTGGGCGGGGCGTTCGACGGCCTGGTGCTCACCAACTGCTGCGACTCGCTGCGCCGTTGCGCCGATGCGCTGCGCCGGAGCGGGAGCGTTCCCTTCATGTATCTGATCGACCTGCCCCGGTGCGCCGATGAATGCGCCGTCGACCTCTACGCCGCCCAGCTGCGCAAGCTGACCCGGGCCTTGGAGGAGCACACGGGGCGGCCCTTCGACCTGGCGGCGGCCGTCGCCGCCGTGGGCGAGCGCCCGGCGCCTGCGCCCGGCCCGTACTTGGCCGTGGTGGGGGCCCGGCTGGAGCCAAGCCTCCGGGCGGCCATCGAGAGCCACTCCCCGGTGCCGGTGCGCGACCTCACCTGCATGGGAGCCGAGGGCGTGGGTCCCGTGCCCGACGAGGCACGCCAGAGCACCGACGCCTTTATCGGCTGGTATGCGCGGGCGCTGCTCTCCCAGGAAAGCTGCACGCGGATGACCGCCGGCAACGACCGGCGCCGCCTGGCATTGGATCCGGACCTGACCGGCGTCATCTACCACGGGCTCAAGTTCTGCGACTTCTACTCGTATGACTACCAGACGCTCGCCAGCCAGGTGACCGTCCCCATCACCCGCCTGGAGACCGACTGGACCTCGCAAGACTCGGGGCAGACTCTGACCCGCATCGAGGCCCTCATCGAAGGCCTGGGGCTGACGGCACGCCCCGCACCCGCATCCGACGCCGAGGAGGCACGCATGGACAACGGACGCAAGTGTTACTTTGCCGGCATCGACTCGGGGTCGACCTCGACCGACGTGGCCATCATCGACCGGGATGCCACCCTGGTGGCGCACGTGGTGCGCGCCACCGGCGCCCGCGCCATCGACAGCGCCGAGGCGGCCCTTTCCGACGCGCTCTCGCAAGCCGGCATCTCCAAAGACGAGCTGGCATACACCGTCAGCACCGGCTACGGGCGCACCGGCATCGGCATCGGCGACGCCCAGGTGACCGAGATCACCTGCCACGCCCGCGGCGCCCACCACCTCGACCCGCAGGCCCGCACCATCATCGACATCGGGGGCCAGGACTCAAAGGCCATCAGGATGGACGAGGAGGGGGCCGTGGTGAGCTTTGCCATGAACGACAAGTGCGCCGCCGGCACCGGGCGCTTTCTGGAAGCCATGGCCCGCATCCTGGAGCTTTCCGTCGACGAGCTGGCCCAGATGGGCACCGACTGGGACGAGGACATCACGCTTTCCACCATGTGCACGGTCTTCGCCGAGAGCGAGGTGGTGAGCCTCATCGCCCAGAACAAGAAGACCGCGGACATCGTGCACGGCCTGGATGCCTCGGTGGCCTCCAAGACCGCGGGGCTGGTGCAGCGCGTGCACGGCGAGCCGGAGTACCTGATGACCGGCGGGGTGGCTCAAAACGCCGGCGTGGTGGCGGCCCTGGCCGCCAAGCTGGGAAGCCCCGTCAGGGTACCGCCGGACCCGCAGGTCTGCGGGGCGCTGGGGGCGGCCCTCATCGCCCGAGACCGCGTCGTGGGACAGTGAGCGGCACGCCCTTCAAACGGATGCGAGAAGCCGTCGGCGGCGTGTTTCTCGACATGTTTTAAATGCAACGGCCGCGGTCACGTGCGCGAACCCATAATGTGACTAACTTCATATCAATCGACCGCACGCTGCAAGGAGGAGCCATGATCGGGATTGGCATCGACACCGGTGGAACCTATACGGACGGCGTCGTCTACGACACCGCCACCCAGGAGGTCCTGGCTAAGACCAAGTCGCTTACCACCAAGGACGACCTCTCACGGGGCATCAGCCGCGTGCTCAAGGCCCTGCCTGCCGACAAGCTCCAGCTCGCCGAGCGCGTGGCGCTCTCCACCACGCTCGCCACCAACGCCTGCGTAGAGGGCAAGGGGGGCCGCGCCAAGCTCATCATCGTAGGCACCACCGATGCGGTGCTCCACCGGGTCAACGCCCCGGCCACGTACGGCATCCCCTATGAGGACACTCTGGCGGTCGATTATTCCGGCAGCTACGACGGCTCGGTGGTGAACCTTCCCGACTGGGACGCCCTCTACGCCGAGAACAAGGAGTTCTTTGACTCAGCCGAGAGCTTTGGCATCGCCGGGCTGTACGCCCTCAACAACGGCGGTGCGGTCGAGAAGAGCGGTTACGAGTTTCTGACCAGTCTCTACCCCGACAAGCCCGTGGTCATGGCGACCACGGTGGCAACCTCCTCCAACGTCATCGAGCGCGGCGCCACGGCGCTGCTCAACGCCCGTCTCATCCCCGTCATCCGCGACTTCATGGACGCGGTCCGACGCTCGCTCGACGAGATGGGCCTCGACCTCCCCATCATGATCGTGCGCTCGGACGGATCGCTCATGAGTGAGGAGCTGGCCCGCGTGCGGCCGGTCGAGACCGTGCTCTGCGGACCTGCCGCCAGCGTCTCCGGCGCGCAATCCCTCTCCCACGAGTCCGAATCCCTCATCATCGACATCGGGGGCACCACCTCGGACATCTCGATCGTGCACGGCGGCAAGCCGGTCTTTACCGAGGGCATTCGCATCGGCGGGTGGCGCACCCAGATTTCGGGCGTCTTCATCGACACCATCGGCCTGGGCGGCGACTCCGCGGTGCGCTTTGACCAGACCGGGGGGCTCGTCCTGTCGCCCCGGCGCGCGACGCCCATGTGCATAGCCGCCTCCCGCTGGCCCAAGATCAAGGCCGACCTGCAGTACTATCTGGCGTCCGCCCACCCCAACCGCAACGCCAACTACGAGTTCTTCTACCTCAACCGCAAGCCGCGGAGCACCGAGCATTTCAACCGTGCCGAGAAAAACCTGATCGAGCTGCTGCACGACGGGCCGGTGCAGCTCTACGACGACCGCATCGACCTGTACAGCCTCGATTCGAGCCGCCTGGAGGCCGAGGGCATCGTGATGCGCGTGGGCATCACCCCCACCGATGCCATGCACATCAAGAACGACTTTGGCACCTTTGACCGCGAAGCCTCCTACCTCGCCATCCAGTGCCTGCTCAAGAGCCTCCCCCACGATGTGAAGAAGGAGCCCGACGAGCTGGTCGATGAGGTGGCCGACCGCATCTACGACCTGGCCAAGCACAAGCTCTACAATCAGGTGGCTCGGGTCATGATTCAGGACCGCTACCCGCAGCTGGCCGACAAGGACCTGGACGGTCAGCTCCAGCTCATCATCGACGAGAGCTGGAAGCGCTTCAGGGAGGGGACCCCGGCCAGCCCCTTCGACATCGACCTCACCACCAGGGCCACCCTGGTGGGCATCGGCGCCCCCACCCACATACTGCTGCCCGACGTGGCCAAGGCCTTTGGCACCTCCTGCGTCATCACCCCGCACCATGAGGTGGCAAACGCCATCGGCGCCGTGCACAGCCAGATCGTGACCGACGCCAAGTCGTGGATCGTGCCCAACCGCGACGCTGGCGGCACCATCATCAGCTACCAGGTGCACTCTGCCGACTTCAACGAGGTCTACGAGACCTTCCCCGAGGCCCGCGAGGCCGCCGTCGCCGAAGCGGAGCGCGCGGCCAAGGCCGAGGCCCGCAGGCGAGGCGCCATCGGCGAGCTCTACTGCACGATGGATTCCAGCCACAGCAAGGCGACCGGCAGCGACGGCGTGGTGGTCACCCTGCAATGGAGCTACCAGGCGCACGTGCAAACCGTCGCCAACGAGTAGCAACGGGTACAAGTAACAGCCCGAGCGCGCCCCCTGAGCCAGCCCTCCGGGGGCGCCTCTGTCTCCGGCCGCACAGCAAAGCGCCCCCGGCGACGAGCCGAGGGCGCTTGTCCTTAACGGGCTGCAAGCGGGGGCGGCGCCTACTTCTTGGCGGCGGCGAGCTGCTCGAGATTGATGTTGACGGTGTGGGCGATGGGCTTCCATCCGACCTTTGCGAAAAGGGCCTGCACGCTGATGGGGATCTGCAGCAGCATGAAGAGCGGGAACACGAAAGCCGAGCGCACCATCTGCCCCGTGGTGGCGTTGATGCGAGAGCGCTCGGTGACGAGCGTGAGAGCGCCCAGGCCCAAGAACATCAGATAGGTGTTGAGGAGACCGAGGAAGAACCCGATGAACGTGACCCTATAGACCAGGGGATCGGCATACATGCCGTTGGAGGCGGCGATGAGCCAGATGCCGTTCACGCACAGAGAAGTGGCGGTGATGGCCATGGCCGGCGAAATGGTCATGAAGACGTCGTAGCAGGAGAAGCGGCGACGGCCTGGAGTGCTGGGAGTGGACTCGCCCTCGCAGCCCTGCTTGAAACCGTGCCTCAGGCTTGCAATGAGTCCCTTGAAGTAATGGAAGAGCACTTGGTAGAAGCCTTTCGACCAGCGCAGGCGCTGAGTCCAGGCGGCCTTCAGGGTTTCGGGCTGCTCGTCATAGATGATGGCGTCGTGGCAGTAGCCGATCTTGTATCCGCGGGTGACCTGGCTCACCGAGAATTCGATGTCCTCAGTGAGGGTGTGGAACGGCCAACCGCCATTCTCCCTGATGATCTGCGCAGACACGAAGAAGCCGGTGCCGCCGATTAGGCAGCTGGTGCCGAGAGAGGCGCGCGAATAGCTCAGATAGCGGGCCTCGCGCAGGAACCAGAGGGAGCAGGCCATGCTAATCCAGCTGGTGCCAAAGTTCTTGGTGTTGCGGTAGCTGGTGAGGATCTGCTCGCCGTTGTCGTAGGCCGCATTCATGGCGGCCACAAAGCCCGGGTGCACCAGATTGTCTGAGTCAAAGACAAAGAAGCCCTCATAGTCGCGGTCGGCATACTCGGTGAGGATGCGGTTCAAGCCGTAGTCGAGGGCCCACGACTTGCCCACCTGCTCCTTATTGTTGCGCTTGAAGACGATGGCTCCGGCCTGCTCGGCGATCACCGCCGTGTTGTCGGTGCAGTTGTCGGCCACCACAAAGACGTCAAGCATGTCGGCGGGATAGTCTTGGTCTTTGAGGCTCTTGATGAGCTGGGCGATGACGCCGGCTTCGTTGCGGCCGCAGGTGATGGCTGCAAAACGGTGCAGCTCGTGCGTCTCGTACGCGCGGGGCTTGCGGATCAGGCCGATGAGGACGTAGTAGGCCTGATAGGAGAAGGCCACCGTAAAGAGGACCATGAACGTGATGTTGAAGATGACGATCGCAGACACCCGCGCTGTCTCCTCACTTCTCAAGCCCCACGGGGCTCTTGCCCAAATCGCCGGGGTGCTGTGCACTCGGCGATGAGAACGCCTCAGGTGGCGCTTTCAAATGGAAAAGTATATCCCCGATTGGGTGGAACCTGCATCGAGAAGCGCACCTAGATGTGGCAAGGGCGCAAGAAGCACGGACGGCAGGAGCTCCCAGGTGCGTTTTTGAGACAAGGAAGCCGCTTCCTCCCTAGGTTGGAGAGTACGCACGCCCCTGTCTCAAACGTAAGGTACCGAGGATGCTGTCCTCCCCTCACCGCAACATCCGACGCCCGCGCCCATCCAGGGGGCTCCTCCCTCGCCGAGAAGCTCCGTAGACACGGAGGCGCGCCTCGCCCTCGCCGCGAGACGGCTGAAACGCAGGGAGGTCGTCCTCATCGCGGAGCGGCGCAAGCCCGAAGAGGCTCTTCGGAATCG
>OMWF01000154.1 GCA_900314665.1 uncultured Actinomycetes bacterium | reverse complement strand
GGGAGAAGAGCCCGTCCACCTCGAGGTCACCCTTGATGAGCGCCTGCTTTTGGGCGCGGGTCAGCTGCTTGATGCGGCGCTCGAGCGACGAGGCGGTGGAGCGGTCGGGCGCGGTCCAGGTGGCGGCCAGGCCCTCGACCGGGTGCGCGTGGGTGTACTTGGCGCCGGGAGGGCGGCCCGAGAGGTGCTCGGCCAGGCGCCGGGGCACGTCCGTGGTGATGCCCGTGTAAAGTGACCCGTCCTGGCAGCGCAAGACGTAGACGTAGTAGGAGGACGGGCTGGATGTGGGCTTGCGGGTCATGGGGACATGGTAGAGCAAAAGGGGACGGCAAGAACGTGGAGCGCAGCTCGATTCGACCGGGCTAACTCGCACGTGTTGCGTCAGCCGATGCCCGCACGAGGTCGATAAGCTCCTGTTTGGAGTGGACGCCCAGCTTGGCGTAGATATTGCGGGTGTGGAAGTTGACGGTTCCCTGGGCGATGTAGAGCTCGGTTTGGATTTTGGGCGACGAGTACCCGCGTGCAAGGAGTCTGAACACATCTGATTCACGTCGAGAGAGACCGTATTGCGCGGCCACCTCGTCGCAGCAACGTTCCCAAGACTGCTCTGTCTCATGTGCTGTGACGGTAGAAGGGGGCTGCTCTGCTTTGCTGGTCTCACCTTGCGGCACAGGTGGAATTGAGCTCGTGCCCGCCTCGTCCTTGTCGATATCCGGGGCTTGTTTCTGCACCTTGTAAATGGCCCATACCAGGAACACCGCAAAGACCTCGACGCAGATCATCACCACTACCAATGAAACCTGCGAGTTCCAAAGCTCATCATAGGCGAAGCTGGCATAGAGCCCTGCATACCAGCCAACCGAGTTCAGCGCGACGATGACCAGACGCGTCAAACTGTTGACTTTGAAGACGTCGATGGAGAAGAAATCCGAGAAGCCGACGATGGCTAGGAACTCGAGCACCTCCATGCCCAGTTCGCCAAGGGTGATGAACTGGGCACTCGGGGCGTTTTGGACGCTCGTAATCAACGGGATGACGGTCACCACGATAAATGCAATCGGAACCCCAAGAAGCGACAGGGCGTTGCTTCGGTAGTTAACCAGGATGAAGATGCCGACCGCTACAAGCGGGATAAATGCGGTGAAGGCGTAGAACAGGAATGCGTAGTTGCTGCTTGCCGAGAAAAAGTCGAAGAAACCCGATGACAGGGCGTAGATGACAAAGGGGAAGAGGAACAACACGTAATAGAGGGGCTTGTCCATGAGTCGATGCTCGATAATGTCACTCGGCCAAGGCTCCTTGCGCACGACATGCAGGAGAAATTCCGAGATGATCGGGCAGACCACAATGGCTGCATAGACTACGGGAGTTGGGAAATAGAGGACGGTCAGGCAGAAAGTGACCGACAGGGCCATGAGGGCTGGAAAGCTATTGAGGGATACCTTCAACCCTACGTGCCGGTAGACCATAACCCACTGCTGCGAGAGCAGGCCAGAAGAAACGCCGGTGGCAATCCCACTCACCCATATGAGTGCTAAATGCTGCATATGAAACGTGGCATACAAGATGAGAGCGGAGGAGGCGGCCATAACTACCGGCACCAACATCTTAATGGCAGACAGTGTGAGAAAACCCACCCGGTCAATGCGACTGAATGCTAGCACAAACAACGTGACGACCATCGTGATGCTGCTAATCAGATAGGGGGTGCTCATAAGGGAGATGGGCGCCGATGCTTCGATGCCGGCGGTGCAGGCGTAGAAGAGCAGATACGTCCACGAGAAGAGGAACGCTACTCCTAGGTAGGCGGGTGGAACAGCTGCTCTGAGTCTGCGTTGCTCGTCCATTACCCCTCCGCCCCCCACTTACTTCTATGGTGCCATTATGGCCCATGCACTACTGTTTACCAGCGAAAATCAGAAAACCATATGTTTGATATGGGTGCTTTCAATACGGCCTTACCAGGTCGTCGAGCGCTGTTAACGGGTTGGTTTTGAGAAAACAATGTGCCTCCCATAATTTTTTTGAGGGGCCAGGCGACGGCTGGGTTCGTAGGTTGTGAGCAGCAGCGGCGGAAGGCACGACACCGTGCATCCGCATCACCAACCCGCTTGTGCGGGACAACAAGGAGGCTCTCATGACCGAAGCGTCTCAGCTCAGCAAGAGTAGATTGTTCCTCGCTCTTCTCGCCCTGTTCCTCTCGTCCATGTGCACTCTGGGTGACCTTGTCATCAACCCGATTGCCGCACAGCTCTACGTCGTATTTGCGGACTCGCCCGAATGGCTTATCAATCTGGGCATCACCGGCCCCGCCCTTGCCGGACTCCCGTTTGGTCTGATTGCCGGCGTGCTCTGCGACCGGGTCGATAAGAAATGGGTCATGGTTATCGGCTTTGCCATCTTCACGGTGAGCGCGTGCCTGGGAGCCCTTATAACCAACATCTACTACTTTGTGGTTATGCGCCTGTGCGCAACCGGCGTGGGCTGGGGCATCACCAACACCGCCGCCATGTCCATCTTGGCTGACCTCTTCACCGATGAAGACGAGCACGGTAAGTACGTCGGTTTCTACAACAGCGTGATGTCGATTATGGGCGCTATCATGGCCGCTGTGGCTGGCTTCCTGGCGGTCTCCGCTTGGCAGAACGCTTTCATGACCTATTACATCGCCATCCCCATTCTCATCATGCTCATCATCTTCCTGCCCAGCTTCAAGCCCGAGCACAAGAACGCTGAGGCGCAGGCAACCGCTGCCGAGACCGTTCCCAAGGGCTGGTGGAAGCGTTCGGTCATCCTCGCCGTGCAGGTCTTCTTCGTCGCCATCTCCTACTTTGTGATGCTCTACATGATCGCCCTGTACGTCACTGACGCTGGCGTTGGCAACGAGGCGTTCATCGGCGTGCTGGCATCTGCCGCCACCATTGCCACCGCAGTCGGCTCCTTCATCTTTGGCCCTGTCTACAAGCGCATGAAGACCGCCGTCTATCTGCCCGCCCTCTTCGTCATCGCCCTCTGCTTCATCCTCATGGGCTTCTTCCCCAGCACCGGCGTGACCATCGTCTGCGTCGTGCTCGCCGGCTTCATGTGGCCCTTCTACTTCTGCTACTTCTACGTTCGCGTGACCGAGATCGCCCCTGCCTCTAAGGCCGGCACCGCCACCTCGATCGTGGCCTTCTCTGACGGCCTTGCCGCAACGGGCAGCTCCTATCTGCTTACCGGCCTGATCGGTGTGACCGGTACCACCGCCGTGGCTGTCTGGCCTACCTTTGGCGTCATCCTCATCGTCGTTGGCATTATCAGCGCAATCTACGTGGCGACTCACTTCAAGAAGCAGGCTGCTGCTAAGTAGGAACTCTGTCGCCTGATACCACCGGATATTGAGCGTGAGGGGCCTGTAAGGCTCTGCTCCCTGCGGGCCCCTCACCTCTGGAACAGCTAGATTTGCGCCCCATTTGAGCTTTCAAGGGCGTAGGGATTTCCACGAGAAAGGCAAGGGACATGAACACCTATGCGGATATCGTGATTAAGAGCTCTGCCATCTTTACTGCCGAGACGTTGACCGCGATGGATGGCGTAGTTGCTATCAAGGACGATGAGATTATGGCCGTGGCTGGCCCTGAGGAGGCTTCCTCCTACATCGGTCCTAATACCAAGGTGATCGAGTGCGGCGACAAGACAGTCCTGCCAGGATTCAACGACGCCCACACCCACTTCCTGCAAAACGGCATCGCAACGGACCCCGATTACACCCTCAATCTGGAAGAGGTACACGGCCAGGACGCCATCATCTCCGCCATCAAGGAATTTGCGGACGCTCATCCTGGCAACGCATGGATTTCTGCTGGCAGTCTCCATTGGGAGGACTGGGGCGTGGAGCCCAATCGAGCCATGCTCGACGCCATCGTCCCCGATCGTCCCGCCTACATCGCTTCTTGGGACATGCATACCGGTTGGATGAATACCAAGGCGCTTGAGGCCGTGGGGTACACCAAGGACACCCCGGACCCCGAGGGCGGCATCATCTGCCGTGAGGCGGATGGCACCCCCTCGGGTTTCTGCAAAGAGCCGGCTGCCTGCGACCCGGTTTGGGGCCTGGCCAATATCTCTGCCGATATGGACCATGTGCTGGGGCGTGTCATCGATGAGGCCCTGAGCTACGGAGTCACCGCCACTGGCTGCGTCTATCCATATGGCGGCATTCCTGAAGAGGAAACCATCAAGATCTTCCAGGACTTTGAGAGCCGCGGTAAGCTTCCCATCCGCGTGAGCATGTTCCTGCGCTTGCTCCCCGGCTTGGTCAATCCCAAGAAGTTCGAGACCCAGCTGCGCTCCGAGCATCTGCGCTTTGCCGGTCTCAAAGAGATCACCGACGGCGTCTGCGAGGCCCACACCGGCTACCTTACCGAGCCGTACGCTGATGACCCGAGCACGTGTGGGCATCCCTCGATCGGCTACGACGAGCTCTTTGCCATGGTTGACGAGGCCGATTCCAACGGTTATCCGGTGCGCCTACACGCCATTGGCAACGGCGCCGTCAAGCAGGCTCTCGACGTTTTTGAAGCGGTGCAGCGCAAGAATGGCTTCAAGCACCTGCGTAACACCATCGAGCACATCGAAAGCTGCCGGCCCGAGGACCTGGGGCGCTTCGCTCAGCTGGGGGTCACGCCCTCCATGCAGCCCATTCACTCGGTGCTCAACGTCGACGGCTATCCGGAGCTCTTGGGCGAGAAGTGGCGTCCTTACATGTGGCCGGTGAAGTCCCTCATGGACTCCGGGGCCGTGGTGGGCTTTGGCACCGATGCTCCGGTCTGGAACCTGAACCCCATGGATGGCATCTATGCGGCCATCACCCGTCAGCAGCCTTGGGATGGGTATCCCGAGGGCGGTTTTGTGCCCGAGCAGCGCATCTCGGTCGCTCAGGCGCTCCAGGCCTATACGTACGGTTCGGCATATGCGGAAGGTTTCGAGAACCGCATCGGCACGCTGCATGCCGGTAAACTTGCCGATGTCGTGGTCATGGACCGCAACCTGCTCGACTCGACCCCTGATCAGATTCTCCACGCCAAGGTCCTTTGCACCATGATTGATGGCAAGATCGTCTACCAGGCAGAAGACGGTGAGCTTATAGCCTAAGCCCATCGATAGCTGGGGATTGGCTGCCAGAGCCCCCTTGATGAGGAGGCCTTCGGAGACACCCGGAGGCCTCCTTTGCCGTCCCCAATCCCGCAAGATTGTCGCATTGCGTCTACCTGCTCTTCCGGTATGGTGAGAGGAGCGTTCGGAATCCGGCAGATTCGTATGCGAGGAGGTCATCGATGGCTATCAGAAGGGCAACGTTCTACCGTTGCAAGCACTGCGGCAGCGTGGTCATGCGGTACAGCATCGAGGGTCAGGAGCCCCAGTGCTGCGGTGAGCCCATGGAGGTGCTCGAGCCCTACACCGAGGACAACCCCGGCCCGGCCGCTGCGGAGAAGCACCTGCCCGTGATCAAGCGCGAGGGCAAGGTCATCACCGTCACGGTGGGCGAGCAGGAGCACCCGATGGACCCCGACCACTACATCGAGTGGGTCTACGCCCTCACCGAGATGGGCTCCCAGTTCGTCAAGCTCAAGCCCGGCGTCAAGCCCTACGCGCGCTTCCAGTTTGCCGAGGACATCCCCCTCACCTTCTACATCTACTGCAACAAGCACGGCCTCTGGGCCACCAGCATGTTCGAGTCGATGCAGGACGAGGACGACGACGCCTAGAGTTATTGACCAGGTCATATGCACCAATTGACGACCGCTGCGCTGTCGAGGAGGGTTTTCTCGGCAGCGCAGCGGTTTTGCGCTGTCCCCTCTGGGACAACCGCCCGCCGCCCCCGCGTCTCCCCGCTGACGCAGATGTAGCGAAACGCGAAGATTCTGGCGTCTGGCGGG
>OMWF01000242.1 GCA_900314665.1 uncultured Actinomycetes bacterium | reverse complement strand
TTTCAGGGGTTTCAGCCTGCACGCCCGGAAACCGCATGCACAATCTTGCATAATACCTACTAAATATGCAGATTAATGCAATACCTGACATCCACCATGACTTTTGGGCCGACCGCGCTCGGGGCTGCCGGCCGGACCCGAACGCGTGCCCTCGCAATCGCCGACCCCGCTATGGGCCCGTGGGCTCCAGCAGGGGCCTTTACTTGCCGACTCCTTCAATGAGCAGCCTGAGCCGCTGCTTGATCAGCTGGCGCGCATCGACCTCGCGGACACTCGTAATCAGCTGGTAAATCGCCCCGCGGTACACCGCAGCAAAAATGTCCGCCAGCTCCTCCTCGGACAGCCCTTCCTTGAAACATCCCAGCTCGACGCCGCGATGAACCAGCTGGTAGAGACACGTATCGAAGCCGCTGTGGTGGCTGAAGTCAAAGTGGCGCAGCACGCGGTACCGAGTGAAGTCCTCCCCATCGTCCTCCACGCGCTTGACCATCGTCTCGCTCAGAAACTCAATCAGGTCTCCCATCGGATCCGTACTGGTCTTAAACTCCTCCGCCGACTTCAGGAAGAGCTCGTCGTTATAGGTGAACACGGCGATGAAGATGTCGTCCTTGTTCTTGAAGTGGTAGTAGAGGGCGCCCGTTGTTACGCCGGCCTTCTCAGCGATGTCCTTGACGCCTACCGACTCAAACCCGTACTCGGCAAAGAGCTCCTTGGCAGCCTCAACGATTCGCCGCTTGGTCTCCTGGGAGTGCAGGTCTCGCTTGGTCGGTTTGATCGACATCTCAGGTAGGACCCTCCTCAGAACCGCGCTGACAGTCTGGCCGCCCTCCTCAAGAGGATAAGCGATAAACGACAAGAGAAGCAGACGGCCATCGGTAAAAAGAAAGGCAGCTGGCGTTGCATGCCAGCTGCCTGTGCGTTTGTGGAGCCAACGACCGGACTCGAACCGGTGACCTGCTGATTACGAATCAGCTGCTCTACCAACTGAGCCACGTTGGCGTGAAACGTTGCCAGTATACCCAAAGGCGCCCGCGGTGTGAACCATCACGTCCGTCAAAAGGACGGCGAACCAAACCTATCGGCGATTGGCATCTTCTGCACAGGGCGGTTCAGGTATACTATCCGCTTACGTGCCCGAGTGGTGGAATGGCAGACACGGAGGTCTCAAAAACCTCTGCGGGAGACCGCGTGTGGGTTCGACTCCCACCTCGGGCACCAGTTCTCCTCTTATGGATTCAATGAGCGGCGGCGCTTCTCGGTCTGGCCGAGAAGCGCCGCCGCCTTTGTTGCGGTCAGCGCCTGGTGCAGCTGCAGCCCTCAGATGAAGACTTTGCCGGTAGCGTCGCGTAGGTTGGCCACCTTGGCCGCCTGCTCAAGCACAGAGACCAGCCGCAGCGCCCCCTCCAGGTCGTCGGCCACGGCAAAGGGCCCATGCCCGCGCAGTACGGCGATCTGCTCGCCCTGCCCGACTGCCTCCGCCAGCATCTGCGCCGCCTCGGGGCTGGAGATGGAGACCGCGGGGGCAAAGACCTTGATCGCATGGCCCAGCGTGTAGCGGCTCTCGCTCTCAACCGGCTCGATCTGATTCTCGATAAGCGAGCGGAAGATGGTGTTGGTGGTGTGGGCGTGGACGATGGCGGCGCCGGTGAACTCGCGTCCCTCGGCGGCAGCCTTCTGTGCCAGCGCATGGTAGATGGCGCGGTGCACGACCAGCTCACGCGAACACTCGGCGTCCGTCTCGGACTCCTCCCAGCTGGTCTTGATCACGTCGCGGCTCCCCAGGTGCCCCAGCATGGAGTTGGTGCGGGTGATCCAGATGTGCTTGCCATCGGTCTGCGAAAGGTTGCCGCCATGGCTGGTGACTGCGCCGGAGGCATACAAGTCAGCGCCGACGCGAGCAAAGGCGGTGCGCATCGGAGCCTCGGTGATGGCGTCGCCCACCTGGGTCGCAGCCTTGGTGGTGGCGCTGCGCACCGGGTTTTCGGGGTCGGTGACCGCACGGCTGGCAGCCTTGGCCCCGCTCACCACCGTGCTGGCGGTGGCGGCGCCGATGCGGGTGGCGGCGTCGGCGATCTTGAGCGCCACCTGACGCACCGCCTCGGCAGCGTCGACGGCAGGCGACGGCACCTTGCCCTCGCGCGAATCGTCCACGGCCTCTGCTTCCTCGGGCTCTTCCTCGGGCCCCTCCTCCGCCTCAACCACGGAGGCGCGGGTGCGGACCGCCTCAGGGGCTTCCTGCGCGGCCTCCTCGCCCGCGACGGGCTCGGTTGCGGCGGCTTCCTGTGCAGATTTCTCGACGGGGACCTGCTCCTGCTCGGTGTTCTCGTACTCCTCAGCCATGACGGGCTCCTCTCACCGATAAACGCAGCTGATAGCGAGCGCGGCCGGCTGTCTTAAGTGACAGACCGGCCGCGCCTGGTTGCTCAAAAAGCGGCCGTGACGGCCTGCACACTTGGGCTACAGGGTGAAGTCCTGCTCGCCCTTGAAGATGGCCAGTGCCTGGTCGACGGTGGCGTCTGCCAGCGTGATGGCGGAGATGGCCTTGGTCAGGCGCACCGCCTCGTCCAGCGGGCGCTGGTGGATGTTGCGGCCAGTGGCGTTACCACAGGCGCCGCCCACATGGATCTGGTCGTAGAGCTGAGACAGGAAGGTCTGAGCGTCGACCGTGGAGCCGCCGGCGCACACCAGGCCGGTGCGGCCCGCAGCCGTGCTGGCCCGCTTGAGCAGCTCGGCCTGAGTCTCAGTCTGGCCCTCGCGCGGCTTGGGCGGGTTCACCTTTACAAAGTCTGCGCCGAGGCAGAGCGCCACGCCCGCGGCGCCGGCGATGGTGGTGTCATCCTTCTCGTGGTCGCCCACGGCCTTGCCGCGCGGGTAGATCCACAGCACCACGATGAGACCGGCCTCGTGGGCCTCGGCGATCAGCTCGCCAGCCTCGGACAGCATCGCGGCCTCGTAGTCGGAGCCCAGGTAGATGGTGTAACCGACGCCCACGATGTTGACCCCGGCCTCGCGCATGGAGAGGATCGAGTCCAGGCTGTAGAGCTGGCCCGAGAAGGGATCGTCCTGGGCGGTCTTAACCAAGTTGGACTTGGAGTTCATCTTGACCAGGTAGTTGATGTCGGGATAGTCCGCGCCGTAACGGGCGACCAGGCCACGCTGAGCCGCCATCACTCCGCACACGCCCTGGCTGGCTATCTTGAAAAGGTGCTCGGGGTCGGCGTCATCGGGGCTGATGCCCTCGCCAAAGAAATCGCCGTTCAGGTGCTCGACCTTCTGGTCGCACGCGAAGAGCATCAGGCGGCCGGTGTTGCGCGTAGCCGCCAGGTAGTTATCGATGTAGGTCTCCCGCGCCTCCGGCAGGACATCGACCGGCACCTTGACTTGCTCGCGTGTGATTGTAGGCATGAAATCCTCCTCGCAATGATTTGACCGCTCTCGGCTCAACGCCACATCGTGCCGAGACGGGACAAGCACGGTATACACCGCTCTTAAGAGTACCCGAACAGAACCCCGCTGCGATAGCTGCGCGCGCAAGATGTTGGCATAAGGTCATCCTCGCGCCGCGCCCCGTGCAGCCCGGGGCCCTCATTGCGTCGGCCCCCCTCTCGGCCGGCTCGCAAAACGGAGAAAAGCGGGGCGGACCTCGTACGTTTTGACGGTGACCGCAGATCACCGGCCGTGGTACGAAAGGAGGCAGCCGGCGTCGCAGCCGGCGGCAACCATCAAGGGGAGGCGCCCGCGTCGGCACCGCCCGACCGCAAAGGAGGACGCGGCATGATCGATCGCATGTACCTCTCGCCGAGCAGATACGTCCAGGGGAGGGCCGTCCTCTCGCACCTCGCGGACTACACGACCCGATTTGGGGATACCTGCCTCGTAATCCTGACCGCAGGCGGTGCCCGGCGCCTGAGCGATGTGCTCGAGAAGGCCCAGGCGGACGCTCCCGGCCAGCGCTTTGTCATCGAGACCTTCTCGGGCGAGTGCGAGATGGGCGAGATACAGCGCCTAACGGACATCGCCCAGCGTGAAGGGGCCGAGCTGGTCTGCGGGATTGGCGGAGGCAAGACGCTCGACACCGCCAAGGCGGTGGCGCACTACGCCGAGCTGCCCGTAGTGGTGGCTCCCACAGCCGCCTCCTCCGACGCGCCTTGCAGCGCGCTGGCGGTGGTCTACACGCCCGACGGCGGCCTCGACCAGCTGCTCAAGCTGCGTCGCAACCCCGACGTGGTGCTCTGCGACGAGAACGTCATCGCCGCCGCCCCTCAGCGCCTGCTGGCAGCCGGCATCGGCGACGCGCTCGCCACCTACTTCGAGTCGCGGCAGGTCTGGCGCACCGACTCCCCCAACTTCACCGGCACGCGCGTGACGTTGGCCGCCCAGGCCATAGCCGAGAAGTGCTACGAGACGCTGGTCGCCGACGCCTACCAGGCCTACCTCGCCGCCGGCAAGGGCGTCTGCACCAAGGCGCTCGCAAACATCATCGAGGCCAACACGCTCCTCTCGGGCATCGGCTTTGAGAGCGCGGGCACCTGCGGCGCCCATCCCATCAACAACGGCCTGTCCGCCTGCCCCGAGACCGCCGGACGCTACCACGGCGAGCTGGTGGCCTTCTCGCTGTTGGCACAGACCGTGCTCTTTGACGAGGGCGAAGAGCAGTTCTGGCAGATAGCCTCGCTGCTGCACGCAGTAAATCTCCCGGTGACCCTCGCCGAGCTGGGCTTTGACCAGGGCATCTCCGAGGAGGAGCTGGACCTAGTGGCGCGCATCGCCAACGGCGACGGCGACATCCACAAGGGCACCAGGCAAGTGGAGGAGGCGGACGTCAAGGCGGCGGTGCTTGCCGCAGACCTGATGGGCGCCGCTTTTCTCGCCGAAGACGGAGACTAACCGACACGACCCGAGCTAGCGTTACGCGCCCGCTCGGCATAGAGTGGGAAGCAGCTCATGCGGAGCCGCCGCGGACGCACCTGCGGCGGCTCCGCTTTCACGTACCGTCAAACAAGGAGCCTTACGTGTCCCAACGTCCGACCTTCCCCAAGCGAGCCGTCATCACCGCAGGCATGCCCTACGGCAACAAGAACCTTCACTTTGGCCATGTGGGAGGCGTCTTTGTGCCGGCCGACGCCTTTGCCCGCTTCTTGCGCGACCGCCTGGGCGCAGCCAACGTGCTCTTTGTCTCCGGCACCGACTGCTATGGGTCCCCCATCATGGAGGGCTATCGCAAAGGCGTGGAGTCGGGACAGCTCACGGGCACCATCGAGGACTACGTGGCCCGCAACCATGAGCTGCAGGAGCAAGCGCTGCACGCATACCAGATCTACCCGGACCTGTTTGCCGGATCGGGCCTAGCCCCCGCCAAGGACGTCCACGAGCAGGTGTCTGACTGGTTTATCCGTACGCTCTACCAGCACGGATGGATTGAGAAGCGCTCCACCGCCCAGTTCTATGACGTCGAGGCCGGGCAGTTTTTGAACGGTCGCCAGGTGCAGGGGTACTGCCCCGTGCAGGGCTGCAAGTCCGAGAAGGCCTACGCCGACGAGTGCGACCTGGGGCACCAGTTTGAGCCGAGCGACCTCATCAAACCCACCTCCTCGCTCACCGGCACCACCCCCGAGCTGCGCCCGGTGGACAACTGGTACTTCAAGCTTCCAGAGTTCCTGGACTACCTTAAGTCCTGGGCCGACGAGCAGGAGCGTCGTCCTGAGATCCGCAGCGTGGTGACCCAGACCGTGCGCGAATTTCTGGGCGCCCCGGTCATCTACCTCAAAAACGAGCTCGAGGAGCAGTACCGGACTATCGCCGAGAAGATGCCGACCCACGTCTTCCGCCCCGCCGAGAAGGGCAAGCAGAGCTTTGGCCTGGAGTTCTCCTCGATCGACGAGCGCGACGCCGCCCGCGAGGTGCTGGCTGCGGCCGGAATGCGCTACCGCACGGGCAAGGCCCTGGTCCCCTTCCGCATCACCGGCAACATCGACTGGGGCGTGCCCGCGCCGCAGCTTGACGGCGAGGATCCGCTCACGGTCTGGTGCTGGCCGGAAAGCCTGTGGGCGCCCATCTCCTTCTGCCGTACCGCGCTGAAGCTCGACGAGGGCGCCGGCGCCGGTCGCTATTCCAGCGACGACTGGCGCGACTGGTGGTGCTCGGACGACGCCGAGGTCTTCCAGTTCATCGGCCAGGACAACCTCTACTTCTACGGGGTGGCCCAGACGGCGCTCTGGGGCGCCATGCAGGACGGCCCGGCGGTGCTCCATCCGCACGGCGACGACCTGCGGCAGACCACGCTCGTCGCCAACCACCACATCCTCTTCATGGGACAGAAGGCCTCTTCGAGCGGCAAGCAGAAGCCGCCTATGGCCACAGAGCTCCTGGATTACTACACCTCCGACCAGCTGCGCGCCCATTGGCTCGCGCTGGGCCTTGACAAGAAGTCGGTCAGCTTCAACCCCAAGATCTTTGATCCCAAGCTCAAGGACCAGAAGAAGGCCGCCGACCCCGCCCTCAAGGAGGGCACGCTGCTCACCAACGTCTTCAACCGGCTGGCCCGCAGCTGCTTCTACAAGGCCCAGGAGCTCTGCGCGGGCAAGCTTCCCGCCGGCTCCCCCAGCGAGGAGGTCAGAGAGCGCGCCGACCAAGCCGCCCTGGCATACGAGCAGCACATGCACGACTTTGAGTTTCCGCTGGTGATGCAGGTCCTCGACGACTTCATCCGCAGCGCCAACAAGCGGTGGACCACCCGCATGCGCGAGGCCAGCGCCCTCGAGGGCGACGCCCGCGCCGCCGCCGAGCTCTCCTGCCTGGTCGACGCCTTCTACGAGCTGCGCTGCGCCAGCGTGCTGGTACACCCCATCGCGCCGGTGGGCTGCGAGAAGATCCGCGAGTACCTGCAGCTGCCCGAGTCGATGTGGAGCTGGGAGCACCTCTTCGAGCCGCTGGACGCCTACCTGGCGACCCTGGGCGAGAAGCCCGGCACCCATCAGCTCAAGGAGCTCCCTCCTCGGACGGACTTCTTCGAGCGGCCCGCCTGCCAGTTCAACTAGGAGCCGGACGCCCGTCATGCCCTCGACTCGCCACGCCGCACCGCACTACCTCGCCACGTGGATCGCCTTCATTGGCATCCTAGCGGCGTTCTGCGGACTGACGGCGGCGGTGATGGCTCGTACGCCGGTACCCCTCTCAATAGGGACCGGCAGCTACGAAACCACCAGCAACCTGGGGTTTATCGGCATCTATCAAACCGAGCCCGACGGTGAGGCCCAGACCATGAGCCGCACCACCGTCTACGACGGGCTGGGCACCGGCACCCTCATCTGCTCGGGCCGGTTTGGGACCACTCTGCCCAAGGGCGAGCCCATCCAGCTCTACGCCAAGGGGCTGTCGGTCGTCATCTACCAAAACGGCGAGCAGATCTTTGCCTACGGCCTGCCCAGCACCTGGGCGGGGGGGACGGCGCCGGCGAGCGAGGGCTGGTGCGTCTTCACCTCGCCTGGCATCGAGCGCAACGACCAAATCCAGATCGTCCTCACCAAGACCAGCCCCGAGCGCTCGAGCGACAGCTTTGACTTGTTCTTCTCGAGCTTGGCCGCCGGCTCCACCACCGCCCTCACCGACAAGCAGGTCAACTGGCACATAGGCCAGCTCGTCCTGGCCCTCTTGATGCTGGTCATAGCCCTCGTGGTGGCCTGCGCGGGCGTGGTGCTGGCTGCGTGCCGCAACGTACCGCTGACCGCCCCTCTCGCCTGCGCACTCCTCCTCATCTGCGGCGGGCTCACCAACGCCACGGACCCCCGGGTGACGACCCTCTTCACCACCCGCATGGCAGCCGTCGACCTGGGCACCACCATCGCTCAGCTGGGATGCCTGATATGCGCCCTGGGGCTGATGACGCTCTTTGTGCGGCAACGCCGTCTGCGCCTGCTCAGCCGCATCTGCCTCGGGCTGAGCACGGCAGTGGTGCTGGGAGCGCTGGTCGCCCTGGCCGCAGGCCTTGCAAACTGGATGCAGGTCCTGGCATGGATGACCATGCCGGCGCTCGTCGCTCTCGGCGTGGGCGCCGTGCTGTTGCTGGTTGACGCGCTCGCCGTCAGGTCGATCGGGTCGTATGCGAATCTGGCCGTGGCGGTGCTGGCCGGAGCGGGCTGCGCCTGCACCCTGCTCAGCGCCACCGCCACCAGCCGGCCCTGGCCACTCGTGGCCGCCGCGGGGACCTGCCTGCTCGTACTGGGATTCGTAGAGCTCGCCGCCCTGACCTACCTTGCGCACAAGAAGGCGCCAACAGCCCGCTGAGGCCTATCGGCGCGTAAAGGAGAAGTCCATGACCGACACCACTCGCACCACCGATGAGCTGCTGAAAGGCCTGCAGAAGGACCGTCCCAACGTCTGTGTGTTTGGAGCCAGCTCCGACGACATCAACCAGAGCTTCATCGACCTGGCCGAGACGCTGGGGGCGCGTCTGGCGCAGGCAGGCTATGGGATGGTCTTTGGCGGCGGGGCCAATGGGCTGATGGGCGCCACCGCCCGGGGCGTATCCAGCAGGGGAGGCGCTATCACTGGGGTGACGCCGCTCGTCATCGACGAGATTCAGCAGCGTTACCCCTCCATGTGCTTCATCGAGACCCCCACGCTGGCCGCCCGCAAGGAGGTCATGGAGGGCTTCTCGGATGCGTTTGTGGTGCTCCCGGGCGGCGTGGGAACGCTCGACGAGCTCTTCAACGTGGCCGCCCGCAATGCGGTGCACGAGACGAGCAAGCCCCTCGTCATCTTCAACCCCGACGGGTTCTACGACCCGCTGCTGAGCTTTTTAGACCGCCTCTCCGACCAGCGTTTCATCGGCGCCCATCACGAGTCTTACCTCGAGGTGTGCTCCACGGTCGACGAGGTGATGGCGGTTCTCGCCAAGCACCTGTAAGAATTGTTGTCACCGCGTGTCAACGGGGACGGTTCTCACTGACGACATCGTCAGCGGGGCGGTTCGCTCTGATGGCATCACCCGCCCGAGATGTCGCTATTCGCACCGTCTCAGCCTCCGGCGGGGCCCGCGACGTTGCGGTGTAGGAGGCACGGGCGCCCGGCTCTCTTGGAAGATTGCCCCCTGCCCTCAAGGTTGGCAGCAGAGACAGCCCCGGTGACTCACGGTAACGCTCGATGCCCTCGCCGCCAGGGCCGTCTCATACGCCGCCAAGCAGTCTTTAACAATCCTGAAACATGGCCCCCAGAGTGTCTCATGTAACAAAACGTGACTTCGTTTACCAGGCGTTTTACTAGTAATAGCAACGCCCATGAAGCCTATTTAACACGCCCGAAACATACTCGCAATTCACCGGTTTCACCGGATTCCTATTATTTGAAACCGCACCTTAACCATCCGTGTACACAGGGCCACACGGTCGCATAACCGAGTAAAGACGGGACACCATATGGACAACGCACACCAGGAAGGGCCGCGCACAAATCCGCTCTGGCGGTCCGAGTTTGAGCACGATGCCTGCGGCATCGGCGCCTTAGCCCAGCTCAACGGCGAACGCTCCCACCAGATCATCGACGACGCGCTCTCGGTGCTGGTCAACCTCGAGCACCGCGGCGGCACCGGCCTCGAGCACAACACCGGCGACGGCGCCGGCATCCTCTTTCAAGTCCCCCACCGCTTCTTCCGCCGCGAGGCGCAGCGCCTGGGCCACCTGCTTCCCGACGAGGGCGACTACGGCGTGGCGATGATCTTCATGCCGCAGGACCCCGAGGGCATCGCCGCCGCCAAGCGCATCTTTGAGGACGGCTGCGCCGAGCTGGGCATGCCCCTGCTGTTCTGGCGCCCCGTCCCCACCGACGCGCACGACCTGGGCGCCACCGCCCGCGCCTGCATGCCCACCATCGTGCAGGCGTTTCTCGGCAGACCCGACGGCATCAAGCGGGGAGACAACTTTGAGCGCCGCCTCTACGTCTGCCGCCGCACCATCGAGAAGAACAGCCACCGCGAACCCGCCCTGGCAGGCAAGATCTTCTACATCTGCTCGATGAGCTCGCGCACCATCGTCTATAAGGGCATGTTGGTGGCCACGCAGATGCGCGGCTTCTACCACGACCTCGACGACGCCTCAACCATGTCGTCCATGGCCCTGGTGCACTCCCGCTACTCCACCAACACCACCCCCAGCTGGGAGCGCGCGCACCCCAACCGCTTCATCGTCCACAACGGCGAGATCAACACCCTGCGCGGCAACGTCAACTGGGCGCACGCCCGCGAGCCGCGGCTCTACTCGTCCGTCCTGGCCAGCGACCTCTCGCGCGTGCTGCCCATCATCGACCGCGAGGGCTCAGACTCGGCCATGCTCGACAACCTGCTGGAATTCATTACCATGAACGGCCGCAGCCTGCCACGCGCGGTGACGATGGTGATTCCCGAGCCCTGGGACAACAACCCCGCCCTCTCCGACAAGCGCCGGGCCTGGGACGCGTACCAGTCCATGGTGATGGAGGCGTGGGACGGACCGGCCGCGATCGCCTTCTCCGACGGCCACCTGACCGGCGCCGCCCTGGACCGCAACGGCCTGCGCCCGGCCCGCTACTACATCACCCGCGATGACCGCCTCATTCTGGCCAGCGAGTGCGGCGCCCTGGACATCAAGCCCGAGGACATCCTCGCCGCCGGCAGCCTCGGCCCCGGCCAGATGCTGCTGGTCGACCCCGACAAGGACCGCGTGCTCTTCGACGACGAAATCAAGGACGCGCTGGCACGCGTGCAGCCCTATCAGGAATGGGTCGAGGACGGCATGCTCACGGTCGACACCCTCGAAGAGCGCGCCCCGGCAGACGACCCAGCCGCCGAGCGCGACAACAGCCTTGCGCTCACCTTCAGGATGGCCACCCACGGCCTTCACTTTGACGACGTGGAAGAGGCCCTCATCCCCATGGCCAACAAGGGCTCGGCGCCGCTCGCCTCGATGGGCGCGGACATGCCTCTGGCCTGCCTCTCCGAGCAGCCACGCTCCTTCTTTGACTACTTCAACCAGCTCTTTGCCCAGGTCACAAACCCGCCCATCGACGCCCTGAGAGAGCGCTTCATCACCTCCGAGCTGCTCTACCTGGGCAACCACGGCAACATCCTGGAGGATACCAAGGCCAACTGCCGCCTCATCAAGCTAGACAGCCCCATTCTCGACCGCAAGCAGTTCGAGGCCATCTGCAATATCGAGCACCAGGGCTTCAAGACCTGCCGCCTGTCGGCCGTCTACAAGCGCGACGGCGGCCCGCACGCCCTGGCCGAGGCCCTCGAACGGCTCCACGAGCAGGCCGAGAAGGCCGTCGAGGAGGACGCCAACATCATCGCCATCTCCGATCGCACAAGCGAGGGCGAAGTGCCCATCCCCTCCTTGCTGGCCGTGGCGAGCATCCACAACCACCTGCTTAGGGCGGGCATCCGCACCTGCGCAGACCTGATCGTGGAGTGCGGCGACGTGCTCACTCCGCACGACTTTGCCGCCCTGGTGGGGTACTCCGCCTCCGGCATCTACCCCTACCTGGCCCATCAGAAGATCTCCGAGCTGGCCGAGAAGGGCAGCCTTTCGGTATCCGCCGAGGAGGGCATCGCCAACTACAACAAGGCTGTCACCGACGGCATCATCTCGATGATGAGCAAGATGGGCATCTCCACCATGCAGGGCTACCACTCCGCCCAGATCTTTGAGGCGGTGGGCCTGTCCCAAGAGCTCATCGACGAGCACTTCACGGGCACGGTCAGCCGCGTCGGCGGCCTCACCATCGATGACGTGGAGCGCGAGTGCAACGAGTGCTTTGACGCCGCTGTGGTGCAAAGCGCCTCCCCCGCGCCCGATCAGCTCACCAGCTCCGGTATCACCAAGTGGCGCCCGCTGGGCGGGGAGCAGCACCTCATCAACCCCAAGAGCATCTACTACCTGCAACGCGCCTGCCGCGAGAACGACCCCGAGCTTTTTGAGCGCTACAGCCAGGACATCCACCAGCCGGGACGCGCCATCGTCCTGCGGGACCTGCTGCAGTTCGATGGCGCCGGGCGCACGCCCATCCCGCTTGACGAGGTGGAGTCGGTCGAGTCGATCATGACCCGCTTCAACACCGGCGCCATGAGCTACGGGTCGATCTCCCAGGAGGCCCATGAGTGCCTGGCCATCGCCATGAACCGCATCGGCGGCCGCTCCAATTCCGGCGAGGGCGGCGAGGACCCGGCCCGCGAGACCACCCTGGCCAATGGCGACAGCAAGCGCTCCCGCATCAAGCAGGTGGCCTCCGCCCGCTTTGGCGTCACCAGCCGCTACCTGATGAGCGCCGATGAGATCCAGATCAAGATGGCCCAGGGCGCCAAGCCCGGCGAGGGCGGTCACCTGCCCGGCCGCAAGGTCTACCCCTGGATTGCCAAGGTGCGCCGCTCCACGCCCGGCGTAGGGCTCATCTCGCCCCCGCCCCACCACGACATCTACTCGATTGAGGACCTGGCCGAGCTGATCTTTGACCTCAAGAACGCCAACCCCACCGCCCGCATCTCGGTCAAGCTGGTGAGCGAGGGCGGCGTGGGCACCATCGCCACCGGAGTGGCTAAGGGCGGCGCCCACAAGATCCTCATCTCCGGCGCCAACGGCGGCACCGGTGCCAGCCCCCGCGACTCCATCTACCACGCCGGCCTACCGCTGGAGCTGGGCTTGGCCGAGACGCAGCAGACCCTGCTCAAGAACGGCCTGCGCAGCCGCGTGGTGCTGGAGGCCGACGGCAAGCTGATGGACGGCCACGACGTGGCCGTGGCGGCCCTGCTCGGCGCGGAGGAGTTTGGCTTTGCCACCGCCCCCCTGATTGCCATGGGATGCCTCATGCAGCGCGACTGCCAGCAGGACACCTGCCCGGTGGGCATCGCCACCCAGAACTGCCGCCTGCGCGGTCACTTCTCGGGCAAGCCCGAGTACGTGGTCAACTACTTCACCTTTGTGGCCCAGCAGCTGCGCCAGATCATGGCCCAGCTGGGCTTTGCCACCCTCGACGAGATGACCGGTCACGCCGAGTGCCTGAAGCAGAGCGCCCAGGTCCGCAGCTGGAAGGCGCAGCTCGTCGACTTGAGCTCGGTCATCACCCCCGGCGTGTGCGAGTACGGCCTGGACATCCCCGGCGCCGACTGCCCGCACCACCTAGACTCCATGTCGCCGGCCGACATGCTGCCCCAGACCCTGGACTCCACGCTCTTCATCCCCTACACGGCAGAGGCGCGCAACACGCTCACCAAGACGCACCTGCACGCGGACATCGCCAACGTCAACCGCTGCGTGGGCACCATGCTGGGCAGCACCATCACCGCCGCCCACCCCGAGGGCTTGCCCCGAGACTCGATCACCATCGACTGCCAGGGTGCCGGCGGCATGAGCTTTGGCGCCTTCCTGCCCCAGGGCGTGACCCTCAACATCGAGGGCGACGCCAACGACTACTTTGGCAAGGGGCTCTCCGGCGGCGTGCTCACCATCCAGCCCGCACCCGGCGCCACTTATCGTCCCGATGAGAACGTGGCCGTGGGCAACGTGGCCTTCTACGGCGCCACCAGCGGCCGCGGCTTTGTCAACGGAATGGCAGGCCAGCGCTTTGCCGTCCGCAACTCCGGCGCCACCCTGGTGGTCGAGGGCTGCGGCAACAACGGCTGCGAATACATGACCGGCGGAAACGTGGTCATCTTAGGCGAGGTCGGCTTCAACTTCGCAGCCGGCATGAGCGGCGGCTTTGCCTACGTCTACGACCCCGACAAGGTCCTCGCGCAGCGCTGCAACCAGGAGATGGTGCGTCTCGAGAAGCCCAACGCCGACGACCTCGAATTTATCCACGAGCTCATCGCAGAGCACGTGGACCGCACCGCAAGCCCGCAGGGCATCATGATCCTGTACCAGTTCAAGGACTTGAAGAAGCACTTTGTGAAGGTGGTTCCCAACGAGTACCAGCGCGCGCTTGACCTGACTCGCGCCGCCGAGGCCGAGGGGCTCGACCACGAGGCGGCCTTGGAGCGCGCCTACCAGACCATGACGAGGGGTGAGTGAGATGGGAAAGCCGGGAGCTTACCTGACTAACGGACGCCAGGGCCACGGGATGCGTCCAACCGAGCAGGCGATATGCGACTTTGACGAGCTGGCCCTCCCTCTCGACGGCGCCAGCCAAAAGGTGCAGGCGAGCCGCTGCATGTACTGCGGCGTAGCCTTCTGCCAGGCAGGATTTGCCTTTGATGGCAGCAAGCACGTGACCGGCTGCCCGCTGCACAACCTGATTCCCGAGACCAACGACCTCATCTGGCAGGGACGCATGGACGACGCCGGCAAACGCCTGTCACTCACCAACCCCTTGCCCGAGTTTACCGGCCGGGTCTGCCCCGCCCCCTGCGAGAAGGCCTGCAACCTGGGGCTTCACGAGGAGCCGGTGACCATCCGCGACGATGAGCGCTCCATCTCGGACTATATGTGGGAATCCGGGTCGATGCAGCCGCTGCCCGCGCCTGCCGCCGACGCACCGCTTGTGAGCGTGGTAGGCTCCGGGCCCGCCGGCCTGGCGACAGCCTGGGAGCTGGACCGCCGCGGCATGCGGGTGCAGGTAATCGAGCGCGCCGACCGCGCCGGCGGCCTGCTCATGTACGGCATCCCCAACATGAAGCTCCCCAAAGACGTGGTCGAGCGCCGCATCGGGCTCATGGAGCAGAGCGGCATCGGGGTGCGCTGCGGCGTCGATGCCGCCGACCCGGCGGTGGCGGCCGATCTTCTGGCGACATCCGACGCGGTGGTTGTCGCCACCGGTGCCACCCAGCCCCGCCCGGTCAAGGTCCCCGGCATCAACGCCACCGGCGTGCACTTTGCGGTCGACTACCTCACCGCCGCCACCAAGGCAGTGCTCGACGGCGGGCAGCCTGCTATCTCCGCCCACGGCTGCGACGTGGTGGTTATCGGCGGCGGCGATACCGGCACCGACTGCGTGGCCACCGCCCTGCGCCAGGGCGCCCGCAGCGTTCTGCAGGTCATCCGCCACGCCGCCCCGCCCGCGACCGAAGCCCCAGATACCTGGCCCACCTGGCCCAACGTCCTCACCACGGACTACGGCCAGCAGGAGGCTATCGACCTTACCGGCAAGGACCCGCGCCTGTGGAGCACCGACGTGCTCGAGGTGGAGACCGACAACGGCGCCGCTGCCGGCGTGGTGCTGCAACCCACGCACCCGCGTCCCGACCATCCCGAGGATGCCGCCTATGTGGTGCCGGCCCAGCTGGTGCTCATCGCAAAGGGTTTCACCGGTCCCGAGCAGGGGGCCCTTGGGGCCTTGGGCGTCACCGAGCTGCCTGTCGAGGGACACCGGGCCACGGCCGTGGGCGCAACTCCGGTCTTTGCCGCCGGCGACGCCCGCACCGGCTCCTCGCTAGTGGTGAGCGCCATCGCCGACGCCCTGGCCTGCGCCGTAGAGGTGGCAGCCGAGCTCAAGCGATGACGGCAGCAAGCATACCGACGACAATACGGCGAACTGGGAGGACAGGAATCGCTCCCGTCCTCCCAGTTCTTGACAAGTCGAGTTGCAGCGCTCAGCCGTCCTAGAAGACGTGCTCCGTACGCGAGATGATGTCGTTTTGCATCTGCTCGGTCATATCGACGAAGTAGGCACTGAATCCGGCGATGCGCACCACGAGGTTATGGTAGTCATCCGGATTCTTTTGGGCCTTGCGCAACGTATCCGCGTTGACCACGTTGTACTGGACCTCCATGCCTCCCATGTCGAAGTAGGACTTGGTAGCATCCTCGACCTTGCTTACGCTGCTCTCCATGACGCTCGGATGCATCTTGATGTTGAGCGCGATGCCGTCCATGAAGTGCGAGTGATCGATGTTGGTGGATGACTTGAACACGCTGGTGGGACCGTGGACATCGCGGCCCTGGCAGGGACTGCAGGCATCGGCAATGGGCTCGCCAAACTTACGGCCGTCAGGCGTGGCCCAGGTGAACTCGCCCTGCACCACGTGGTCGGATGCGCCAAACGTTCCGCACTTGTAGGTTGTGCAGCGCTCGGTGGAGAAGTTGCGGGAGATGTTGTAGTACAGGTCGGTGACGTACTTCATCTCGCAGTCTGCATACGGATCGTCGTTGCCAAAGTGCGGCACTTCGGTCAGCACGCGCTGACGCAGCTCCTCATAGCCCTCCCAGTTGGCCAAGATGGCCTTGAGGTACTCGTCAGCCGAGACGAGCTTCTTGTCGAACACCATGTACTTGAGGGCCGTGAGGCTGTCGGCTGTGGTGGCAAGGCCGGTGGCCGTACCGCCATAGCTGTTGTACTTGGCACCGCCTTCGGAGACGTCCTTGCCGCTCTCCATGCAACCAGTCGTAGAGATCGAGAGGTTGGGGAACGGGAACAGGCGCGGGAACTCGTGCTCCAAATAGGTATTGAGCGTGGCCGACCAGGTGAGCATCCACGTGCAGATCTTCTCGAACGCCGCCCTGACCTCATCCATCGACTTCATATCGGTCAGGTAGCCCGAGCAGACCTTGTCGGGGCATTTGGCACCGTTCATGGGGTTGACGCCGTTGTTGAGCGCCATGTCCAGGGCGATGGCCCAGTAGATGCCGTTGTGGCCCATGCTCGACCCGTTGGGGGCGGGGTAGTCGTTGCCCGAGCCGGTGATTTCCTGGCAGCCGATAAACGCGTAGTTGCGGGCATCCTCGAGCGTGAAGCCCAGCTCCTTTTGGAGCGAGGGGATGATTACCTCGTCGTTTTGCAGCAAAGGCAGGCCGCCGACGCGCGTGGACGAGGCCATGGCGCAGTCCCAGAGCTTGGAGGGGGTGTCCTTGGTGCAGCGGAGGCTGACCGTGGGCTCGTGAAGGTCGAGACGGGCCATGGTCTCGAGGACCATGTACGACACGGGGTTGGTCGCGTCCTCGCCGGTCTCGGGGTCAGTGCCGCCGATGGTCGTGTGCTGGCCCAGGTGTCCGATGCCGGCCGTCTGGATCATCTTGCCAAAGCCGCCGCCATAGAACGTGTTGATCTTGAGGAAGAAGGCGTCGACCAGCTCCTGCGCATGCTCCTCGGTGATGGTGCCCTCCTCGAGCTCCTTCTTGAGGTACGGCCATGTGTACTGGTCAAAGCGGCCCAGGCTCGTAACGCCCGGATCGTTGTCCACCTTGAGGTAGACGTTGTACATCATGACCTGCTGCAGAGCCTCCCAGAACGTACGTGCGGGCTTCTCGGCGATCCACTCCAGCCCCTCAGCCATCTTGGTGAGCTCGGCAGCGCGCTCGGGCGTGGCGGTCTTGGCCTGCTCGCGCGCGCACTCGGCGTAGCGCCGCGTCATGAGGGTGGCGTTGTCGCAAGCAATGGTGGCCGCCTTGTAGAACATGTACTTGCCCATATCGTCGCCCATGATGTTGCCCTCGTGGGCGTCGAGCCAGTCCTGCGCTTCCTTGCGAATGTCGGCATAACCGCGCTTGAGGATGTTCTGGAAGCCGGGGGTGAGGTGGCCCGGCGGGAGCATCAGCGGGAAGCTGCCCTTGCGGCCTGAGGGGTTGGCCTGCAGCGCAAAGAACTCTTCAGCGCCATCAGGCAGCCAGTCCTGCGGCATGATGCCGCCGTTGTTCTCCAATTTCTTGGCAAAGACGGCGCGCAGTTCCTTGAGGTCCTCGGGAGAGATGGCCAGCAGCTGCTTGGAGTAGAGGGGGTCGTCCAGGGGGGCGTGGTACAGCCCGTCGTCACCCAACGGCCAGGTGTGCTCGATGTCCACCATGAGCCAGAATTGGGCGTTTGCCGCGCCCCAGTTCCTGGTGCCCATATCACCTGCAAAGAACTCCTCGTCCTGGATGCGGATGGGCATGTTGGCAATCACGTGCTGGGACTCATAGACGCGCTCAAGGATGGGCGGGTAGTTCTTATACTTGTAGCTCGCCTCGAGCTTGAGCTTTGCCTTCTCGGCATCAGCGATGATGACGCGGTCGCGTACGCGAGCGCGCATCCGTTCGGTACGATCTGTGACTGGCTTGAACTCGTAGATTGCCATCGCACTCATCCTCGCATCTCTCGAACCATGCAGGTTCAGCCGATAGATTCATACGAGCCATCGTAACCATTACGGGAACTAATGGATGAAAGAACTTCAAATAATTGATGATGTTCCTTGATGATATACATCAACAGGCACCGCCGCTTCACTTGGACGTCACAAGAAAAACGGGAGCAGGGCGCGGGGCCCCTTGACAACCCTATCGCCCGTCAAACGGAACGCGCCCAGAGTGCCCTCCGCGGGCTCTCTGGGCGCGCAATAACATTGAGCGACAAACAGGTGTGCTTAGCCGTTGAGCGCGGCGTTGACCGCCACCGCCACGGCCACCGTGGCGCCCACCATGGGGTTGTTGCCCATGCCGATGAAGCCCATCATCTCGACGTGCGCAGGCACGGAGCTGGAGCCGGCAAACTGGGCGTCGGAGTGCATACGGCCCATGGTGTCGGTCATGCCGTAGCTGGCGGGGCCGGCGGCCATGTTGTCGGGGTGCAGGGTGCGGCCGGTACCGCCGCCAGAGGCCACCGAGAAGTACCTCCTGCCCTGCTCGACGCATTCCTTCTTGTAGGTGCCCGCCACCGGGTGCTGGAAGCGGGTGGGGTTGGTGGAGTTGCCGGTGATGGAGATGTCCACCTTCTCGCGGTGCATGATGGCCACGCCCTCGCGAACGTCGTTGGCGCCGTAGCACTTGACCTGCGCCCGCTCGCCCTTGGAGTAGGGGATCTCCTCGACCACCTTGAGCTCGCCGGTCTTGTAATCAAAGTCGGTCTTGACATAGGTGAAGCCGTTGATGCGGCTGATGATCTGGGCGGCGTCCTTGCCCAGGCCGTTCAAGATCACGCGCAGCGGCTCCTTACGGGCCTTGTTGGCGTTGCGGGCGATGCCGATGGCGCCCTCAGCCGCGGCAAAGCTCTCGTGGCCGGCCAAGAAGCAGAAGCACGAGGTCTCGTCGCGCAGCAGCATGGCGCCCAGGTTGCCGTGGCCCAGGCCCACCTTGCGGTCGTCGGCCACCGAGCCGGGGGTGGTGAAGCTCTGCAGGCCGATGCCGATCTTCTCGGCCGCCTCGGCGGCGGTCTTCACACCGCTCTTGATGGCGATGGCGGCGCCGGCGGTGTAGGCCCAGGCAGCGTCCTCAAAGCAGATGGGCTGCACGCCCTTGACGATGTCGTAGGGCAGCGGGTCCATGCCCGCCTCCTTGCACACCTGGGCGGCGGCGTCCAGATCTGCGATGCCGTACTCGGCGAGGGCGGCGTTGACCTTGCCCACGCGCCGCTCCATGTTCTCGAACGTGGCGGTCATGGCTACTCCTCCCTCGGGTCGATGGTGCGGACGGCCTCGTCAAAGCGGCCGTACTGCCCGGAGGCAGCGGAGAGCGCCTCGTTGGCGTCCTTGCCCTGCTTGACGGCGTCCATGAACTTGCCAAAGTTGACGTACTGGTAGCCGATGACCTCGTCGTGCTCGTCGAGCGCCAGCTTGGTGACGTAGCCCTCGGTGAGCTCGAGGTAGCGGCAGCCCTTGGCGCGGGTGCCGTAGGTGGTGCCGGTCATGGAGCGATGCCCCTTGCCCAGATCGTCTAGGGCGGCGCCCACGGGCAGGCCGTTCTCGGAGAAGGCGGTCTGGCTGCGGCCGTAGACGATCTGCAGGAAGAGCTCGCGCATGGCCACGTTGATGGCGTCGCACACCAGGTCGGTGTTGAGCGCCTCGAGGATGGTCTTGCCAGGCAGAATCTCCGAGGCCATGGCGGCGGAATGGGTCATGCCCGAGCAGCCCACGGTCTCCACCAGCGCCTCCTCGATGATGCCGTCCTTGACGTTGAGCGTCAGCTTGCAGCAGCCCTGCTGGGGGGCGCACCATCCGATGCCGTGCGTCAAGCCGCAGATGTCCTTGATCTCCTTGGCCTTGACCCACTCTCCCTCTTCGGGGATGGGCGCCGGGCCGTGGCAGGCGCCCTGGGCGACGCAAGTCATGCGCTCGACTTCGTCTGAATAGATCATGAAGGCACTCCCCTTCATCCAGTCGTGGTTCTTTTCTCGCACGTTCCGGCCCGACCCCTACGGCCAGGCCAGCCCCAAGAGTATGCCCGCTTGCGACTTTTGATGCCCGCCGGACTAGCTTCCCAACCGTCTCTGCGGTGGACAGGCTCCGGGGAGATGGGGCATCGCCGGGTGGGTGTATCTACGGGGGTGTGTCAACGGGTGTGTCAAACAGAACCGTCCCCGTTGACACATCCGATGACGAGCGGTCGCCTGTATCGCATAGCCATCAACTAGGGATTTGCGCTTTCTGTCGGTGCATGAGTGTTGATTATGATGGTCGCTTGCCGCCGCCTTTGTGCACAACCGCACTGAACTCCCGATGAGATTACGTTATATTGTGTCGTATTGCGCCTCGTGGCAGCAAGGCTTTTCTCGCCTTTTTACCGTCTGCTGCATGCGCACCGTTCTATCCGTTTGACCCAAGGTTTTCCGGGGGACTTAAGCACGAGGGAGGAGAAGCACATGGCACGATTGCACGTGATGGAGCGCAGCGATGCCCAGATTGTCATGGACAGCCTGCACACCACGCTCGAGAAGCGTCTGTCGGTGAGCTCGCTGGCGCCTTGCCCCATCGAGTTCACCGCCGCCTATATCAGCATGTGCATGACCCAGAGCTGCGGCAAGTGCACGCCCTGCCGCATTGGACTGGACGTCCTGCGCGACCAGATGGCGCAGATTCTCGAGAACCGCGCCAACAAGGACACGCTCGATAAGATCGAGCGCACCGCCCGCACCATCTACCTGTCGTCCGACTGCGCCATCGGATACGAGGCGGGCGCCATGGCGCTCACCGCCATCCAGGGCTTCAAGGATGACTTTGAGCACCATCTCAAGTACGGGACCTGCGGCTTCCACCAGAGCGACCTGGTGCCCTGCGTGTCCGGCTGCCCCGCTGGCGTCGACATCCCCGGCTACATCGCTCTGGTCGAGGCCGGACGCTACACCGACGCCGTCAAGCTCATCCGCAAGGACAACCCGCTGCCCATCGTCTGCGGCATGGTCTGCGAGCACCCCTGCGAGATGCACTGCCGCCGCGGCATCGTCGACGACCCCATGAACATCCGGGGCCTCAAGCGCTACGCCTGCGAGCACATGGAGTCCGACTACCGCCCCCAAATCGCGCCTTCAACCGGCAAGAAGGTCGCGGTCGTGGGCGGTGGCCCGGCCGGCCTGTCGGTGGCGTACTACCTCACCCTGATGGGCCACTCGGTCACCATCCTCGAGGCCCGCAAGAAGCTGGGCGGCATGCTGCGCTACGGCATCCCCGCCTACCGCCTCCCGCGCGAGGAGCTCGACCGCGAGATTCAGTGGATCTTGGACTGCGGCATCAAGGCCAAGTGCAACGTAAAGGTCTCCGACCTTTCCAAGCTACGCAAGGAGTATGACGCGGTCTACCTGGCCTTTGGCGCCCACTCCGACATGAAGCTGGGACTTCCCGGCGAGGATGCCAAGGGGGTGGTCTCGGCTGTGCAGATGCTGCGCGACATCGGCGACGACAAGCTCCCGGACTTCACCGGCAAGCGCATCTGCGTGGTGGGCGGCGGCAACGTGGCCATGGACGTGGCCCGCTCGGCCGTGCGCTGCCATGCCGACAAGGTCACCATCGTCTACCGCCGCCGCGTCGAGGACATGACGGCCCAGGACGAGGAGATCGCCGGCGCCCGCGCCGAAGGCTGCGAGATTCTCGACCTGCACACCCCGCTGGCCATCGAGACCAATGACAAGAACGAGGTCGTGGGCCTGCGCGTGCAGCCGCAGATCATCGGCGAGGTCGTGGGCGGTCGCCCCAAGCCCCGCAACTCCGCGCAAGAGGAGATGGTGGTCCCCTGCGACCTGGTGCTGGTCGCCATCGGGCAGGCCATCGACTCCAAGGACTTTGCCAAGCAGGGCGTCCCCACCAACCGCAACGCCGTGGTCACCGACTCCGAGGGCTCCATCGTGGGCTTCCCGGGCCTGTACGCCGGCGGCGATTGCCAGAGCCGCCCGGCCACCGTCATCCGGGCCATCAACGCGGGCAAGGTCGCCGCTGCCTCCATCGACACCTACCTGGGCTTCAACCACCAGATCACGGTCGACGTGGAGCTTCCGCCCGTGCAGTTCAAGGGCAAGATCAGCTGCGCCCGCTGCGAGATGGGCGAGCGCGAGGCAGCCGAACGCATCAATGACTTTAACCAGGTCGAGCATGGGCTCACCGAGGAAGAGGCGCACCAGGAGGCGAGCCGTTGCCTGCGGTGCGACCACTTTGGCTTCGGCGCGTTCCGTGGAGGGAGGGTTGAGCAATGGTAACCCTGACCATTGACGGCCGCGAAGTCACCGTACCCGAGCACACGTCTATTCTCGATGCGGCCAAGCAGGCGGGCATCAACATCCCCACCCTGTGCTACCTCAAGGACCTCAACGAGATCGGCGCCTGCCGCGTGTGCGTGGTGGAGGTCGAGGGCATCGACCAGTTGGTGGCCTCCTGCAACAACGACGCGCTCGACGGCATGGTGGTGCACACCAACAGCCCCAAGGTGCGTGAGGCGCGCTGGGTCAACATCGATTTCATCCTCTCGCAGCACAACTCCCTGTGCACCAGCTGCGTGCGCTCGGGCAACTGCTCGCTGCAGAGCCTGGCCAACGACCTCAACATCTACGAGCTGCCCTTCACCCGGCACCTCACCAAGTTGCCCTGGAACCGCGACTTCCCGCTCATCCGCTCCAACCAGAAGTGCATCAAGTGCATGCGCTGCATCAACATCTGCGAGAAGGTCCAGACCTGCAACATCTGGGACCTGGGCAACCGGGCCACGCACACCACGGTCAACGTGCGCCAGGGCCTGCCCATCGACCAGGTCGACTGCACGCTGTGCGGCCAGTGCATCACCCACTGCCCGGTGGGCGCCCTGCGCGAGCGCGACGACACCCAGAAGGTCTTTGACGCCCTGGCTGACCCCGACAAGATCGTCATCGCCCAGATAGCCCCCTCGGTGCGCACCTCCTGGGCCGAGCCCTTTGGCCTCACGCCCGAGGAGAGCCCGGTCGAGCTTCTGGTGGCGGCACTCAAGCCCATGGGCTTCGACTACATCTTCAACACGGACTTCTCGGCCGACCTGACCATCATGGAGGAGGGCAGCGAGCTTCTCGAGCGCCTGCCTGACCTGCGCGCCAAAGGCCTGCCGATGTTCACCAGCTGCTGCCCCGGCTGGGTGCGCTTCATCAAGGGCTACTACCCGCAGCTCGTGGATCAGCTCTCCACCTCCAAGAGCCCGCAGGCCATGTTTGGCGCCATCATCAAGAGCTACTACGCCCAGCTGCTGGGCGTCGACCCCCACAACATCTACTGCGTGTCCATCATGCCCTGCGTGGCCAAGAAGGCCGAGTGCGCCATCCCCGCGCTCAACGACGCCTGCGGCGACCCGGACGTGGACTGCGTGCTCACCATCCGCGAGGTCGACCGCATGATCCGCTCCGAGCACGTCAACGTCCGCGATCTGGAGCCGATGGACTTTGACGCCCCGCTGGGCGTGGGCTCTGGCGCCGGCGCCATCTTCGGCGCCACCGGCGGCGTAATGGAGGCCGCGCTGCGCACCGCCCATTACCTGGTCACTGGCAAGAACCCCAAGCCGGACGCCTTCAAGGACGTGCGCGGCCTGAAGGGCTGGAAGGAGGCCACCTTCGACATGGCCGGCACCGCCGTCCGCGTGGCCGTGGTGAGCGGCCTGGGCAACACCCGGCGCCTGCTCGACGCCCTGCTCGCCGGCGAGGTCTCCTACGACTTTGTGGAGGTCATGGCCTGCCCCGGCGGCTGCGTCGGCGGCGGCGGGCACCCCATCCACGACGGCGAGGAGCGCGCCGGCACGCACGGCGAGGTGCTCTACGGTCTGGACAAGCGTCTTGAGCTGCGGTTCTCGCATGAGAACCCGGAGATCGTCACCTGCTACCGAGACTTCTTAGGCAAGCCCCTCTCCGAGAAGGCCGAGCAGCTCCTGCACACCGACCAGCACGCCTGGGAGATGCCCGGTGAGATGCGCTACTACTCCCGTTTAGGCGAGTAGGCAAGCAGCCGTCTCCATTTGACAGATTGCATTACAAGGTGCGCCGCAGCAGCCGTACGCTTACTGCGGCGCACCTGTGAGAACGGGGTGCCTGTAACGCCAGGGCCCCGCCCGGAAAGGAAGCGACC
>OMWF01000005.1 GCA_900314665.1 uncultured Actinomycetes bacterium | reverse complement strand
TGATGTCTTGAATAACGGCTCTACCGGCGCTCTTTCTTGAATAACAACACTGCACTTATGTGATGGCAGCCCTTATAATGAAGGTTGCTTCACGGCACTGCGCTCACCCATCAGGATGCGTCGCAGACCCATTCTGAAAGGCAGGGCAGCTTGGACAACCGACAAAAGTCGCTCATCGACACCATCCTCGCCACCATCGTTGCGTTGCTGACGTTTGCCACCGTGTGGGGGCTCATCTCGCACGATGCCAGCGCCGTGATTCCCGCCGTGGGCATCTCTGGCCTGACGGTTGTGGCCTTTGTGCTGATTCGCCACTTTGTCTCCTCTGACCATCAGCGTGCCGATCAGGTCGAGAAGACCCTGACGCTTGCCAACGAGACCCTCGGGTACCTGCGCCAAGGCCTATCCGAGGAGAGCGCCCAAGCCGTGTGCGAGCTGCTGCTTCCCAACGTGGATGCGGTGGCCGTGGGCATCTCGAGCACCGACACGGTTCTGGGATTTGCGGGCCAGGATTCTCAGCTGCATCCGCAGGGCAGTCCCGCCGCCATCTCCATGGAGCAGCTGATCAGCCCTTCTGGCGAGCCACGCAGCCTGCTAACCACCACCGACCTCGGTCTGGCAGATGGCGGGACGTCCTCTGTGATTAAGGCGGCCCTGGTCAACCCCCTGGTGGTGCGCTCGCAGCCGGTGGGCGCCCTCAAGCTTTACTACCGTCGCAAGCGCGATATCGATGAGACTCAGGAGACCATCGCCACGGGTTTTGCCGAGCTGCTCAGCACCCAGCTTTCGCTTCATGAGCTGGATGCTCAGACCGAGCTTGCTACCCGCATGCGGCTCAAGGCCTTGCAGGCGCAAATCAACCCGCACTTCCTCTTCAACACCATCAACACCATCGCCTCGCTCATCCGCACCGATCCGCCGCGCGCCCGCGATTTGCTGCGCGAGTTTGCCATCTTCTATCGGCGCATCCTCGAGAACTCGCAGGACCTGATCACCATCACGCAAGAGGTCGATCAGGTGCAGCGCTACCTCATCTTTGAGAAGGCCCGCTTTGGCGAGGACCGCATCGCCATGGACGTGCGCATCGAGCCGGGGCTGGAGGGGCTGCAGGTGCCCTCCTTCGTCATCCAGCCCATCGTTGAAAACTCGGTGGGGCACGCCATGCGCGATGAGGGCACGCTGCATATCTCGGTCGATGTGATGCGCTCGGGCGATGATGTGGTTGCCAAGGTTGCCGATGACGGCGTGGGGATGACCTCTGAACAAGCCGGAAAGGCGCTGCAGCCGGGGTATGGCAGTGGTATCGGAATCGCCCTAAAGAACGTCGACGACCGTCTCAAAGGCTATTTTGGGGCGGAGTCGGGGATTCGGATAGAATCGGAGCTTGGCGTGGGCACCACGGTGTTCCTAACATTTCACGATGCTGATGTGTAATCGCAGCAAATCGCGTGATATTGTGCATAAGAGTGTGTTGAGAAGTGGAAGGATTGCTCTATGTTGAATGCTATTATCTGCGACGATGAAGCTCCGGCACGTTCTGAGCTTCGGTTTTTGTTGGATGAGACGGGCCAGGTCGAGGTCGTAGCTGAGGCCGCCAACGTCCGAGAGGCCATCGAGCGCCTCAAGGACCAGGGTGCCGATGTGATGTTCCTGGACATCAACATGCCTGGCGCCACCGGCATCCAGCTGGCCGACGCCCTGAGCAAGCTCAAATATCCGCCGGCGGTCGTCTTTGTCACCGCCTACAGCGAGCATGCGGTTAAGGCCTTTGACGTCAACGCCGTCGACTACTTGGTCAAGCCGGTCGAGACCGAGCGCCTGCGTCAGGCGATTGCCAAGGTCAAGGTCTATGTGAGCGGCCATGCCCGCGTGGGTCGTGGCGAACGCATCCCGGTCGAGAAGGGCGGCAAGAAGCTGCTCATCCCCACCGACCACATTCACTTCATCATGGCCAAGGACGACTATTCGTACCTGCACACCGACACCGATCGCTATCTCTCCACGGTGTCTCTGGCGCAGCTCGAAGCCAAGCTTGAGCCCTACGGCTTCTTCCGCGTGCACCGCCGTTATCTGGTCAACCTGGCGTGCGTGGCTGAGGTCGAGCCCATCAGCGGCGGCACGCTGCAGCTGCAACTCACCGGCGAGGAGGAGAAGATCCCCGTGTCGCGTCGTCGTGTGGCTTCTCTCAAGAAGGCTCTGGGCATCTAGCAGGCGGCATTATCGCGTATCAAATGGACGCCGGGTACCTGCGGGTATCCGGCGTCCTCTCTGTCTATCACACAAGAGGGGCGCGGGCCATGAAGATTGGCGTTATCTCCGACACGCACGGGTCGCTTCCTCCGCTGGCGCGAAAGGCGTTGGAGGGGTGCGACCACATCATCCATGCAGGCGATATCTGCGGTCAGAACGTGCTGCTGAGGTTGGAGCAGATAGCGCCCGTCACAGCCGTCTATGGCAACTGCGACTTTGACGACTATGGGCCTGACGTGCAATCGAAGGCTCAGGTGACACTCGATGGCCTGCGCTTTTATATCGCGCACCGGCCGCAGGACCTGCCCTATCTCAACCCCGCTCAGTTTGATGTGGCCATCCATGGGCATACGCACATTCCGGTCGTGAAGCGTGAGCATGGCGTGCTGCTGGTCAATCCCGGCTCGCCAAGCAGGCCTCGGGGCGACGAGGGCCCAACTGTGGCGTGTATCGAAACCAAGGATGGCCTGGTCAAAGACGCTCGCATCATTCCGCTGCTGAGCAGGTAAGCCGGCAGGCTTCCTGACGCGAGGCGCGGCATGAAGCCTGCTCTCCGCCGCGCCTCGCTTGCTTAGAAGTTGCTGAAGGAGTTGCCAAAGCGAGAACTGCCGCGGCGGATGCCGTTGCGCTCCTCGCTCACCTTGCGAGCCACCATGTAGATGTGCTTGGACAGCTCGGTCAGGGTCTCTCCGGTGTTGTCGCGCAGGTGCAGGTGCAGAGCCCGCCGGTTGCGCTCGCAGAGCACGTGCATGTCGCCTTCCGCCTGTGCCCGCTCCATCTGCCCCAGAGTAAAGTCCTCTTGGGGGACGGTGATGTCGTTGGGCTCGTTGGCGCTCAGCAGCAAAAAGACACCCTCGTTGGGGCCGCCCTTCTGGAACTGGCCGGTGGAGTGCAGGTAGCGCGGGCCAATCTCCAGGCAGCTCGCCACGGCAAAGCGGTCGGCTATGACGTGGCGCATCTGCTCGAGCGGCATGCGTCGGCCTTCTCCCGTGAAGGGGAGGAAGGCGTTGATGGAGAAGTAATCGCCCGGTCCGATGGCGCGGAGTAGCAGCTCAAGCGCGTCATCAAGGGTCTGCGGGGTCTCGCCCGAGCCGGTGTTGATGAGGCTCTTGGTAAAGGTCGCCTGCACGTCGTTGTCGAGCTGGACCGGTTCGGAAGGCTTGAGCCCGCCGTAGAGGATGCCCTTGAACGCTTCCTTGGTAGAGGCCACGTCGGGCTGGTCAAAGGGGTTGACCTCCATGAGCAGGCCCACCATGGCGATGGCGTACTCCCAGATCACAAAGTCGCGGGCAATCTCGTCGACCTGGCGCAGCTCCAGCGTGAGCCGCGGGATGGAGGGGTCGACGTAGGCCATCTGCCTGCGAGATTCCTCATCGGGACGGATGTTGTAGGTGATGACCGCGCGGTCGTCGTGCGGAACGCACAGCAGGCTGGGGTCAACCTCGATGTTGGGGAGGATGCCGTGGCCCCACTTGCCCAAGCTCTCGGCCACCAGTTGCTCCACCCACAGGCCAAAGACGCGTCCCGGCTGCGGCGTGACCAGCGAGAACTTGTCGCGTCCCTCTTTGTAATTCTCGTAGAGGAAGGAGGCGAGACGAACGGCCGGGTTGGAGAGCGAATCTGCCGAGCAACGCCGCTCCTCAACGGCGGCGCCAGCCAGCATGGCCTCGATGTCGAATCCCACCAGCGCGGCCGGTACCAGGCCAAACACGGAGAGCGCCGAGTAGCGCCCACCCACGTCCGGCGCGCCGTGGAACACCTTGCGCCAGTTTTGCTCCTGGGCCCGCCGGTCGAGCGCGGTGCCGGGGTCGGTGATGGCCACAAAGCGGCTGGGCGCCTCGTCCACCCCAATGCGGGCGCAGACGTCGGTCCAGGCCAGACGCGACAGCATGACGGGCTCGATGGTGGTGCCGGATTTGCTCGACACCAGGTAGAGCGTGTGGTTGGGGTCCGACTGCGTGAGGATGCGGTGCACGTAGACCGGCGAGAGCGAGTCCATGGTGCGAAACATGACCTCGTCGCGGGAGAGCGCGTTGAGTCGCGTGATGGTCATCGAGGCCTGGGTCGAGCCGCCCTGGCCAATCAGTACCACCGTGTCCAACCCCTCCTCGCGCACCTCGCGGGCAAACGAGTCGATGTCCTGCGGGTCATGGGGCGGCTCGGAGGCCAGCGTGGTCCATCCGAGGAAGTTTGCAGCGTACTCAGCAACTTCGGCAGAGAAGCCAAAGAGCGACGCATCATGGGCGGCAAGGCGAGAAGGAGCATGGTGCTGCACGAGGAACTGCGATGAAGGGTTGTCCTCGGGAACGGTGCTGTCTGCTAGCAAGACTCCTCCAACAGGTCGACAACTTAACAGCTGCAACGGTGCGCGCCTGCTGGGGCGCACCGTTGTATTCGTCTTAGGATACCACCCGTTGTCAAAAGAGTGATACGCGTGCGAATACGGGCAACGGGGCGTTACTGCCTCACGGGGGAGGGACGGCGCCCGCCGCAGCCCCTCGCGTGGATGCGGGCAGCGGGGCGTCGCGACCCCACGGGAATCGGCCGCAACGCCCCGCGTTGAATCAGCAGATGCGGGGGAGCTGCTCGCCCACCAGCATGTCCATGATGCGGGTGGCGCCAAAGGCGTTGCGGACGCGGACCTTCTCGCCCTCCGTCACTTCGCCGATAAGCGCCGCCTCGGCGCCGTAGGTGTCGCCTCGCATGGCCGCCAGGGCGGCGTCGGCCTCTTCGGGGGGCACCACGCAGACCATCTTGCCCTCGTTGGCCACCTGGTAGATGTCGTAGCCGAGCATCTCGCAGGCCCCGCGCACCTGCTCGTGCACGGGCACGCTCTCCTCGTCCACGGTGATGGCCACACCGCTGGCCTGGGCAAACTCGTTTAGCGTCGAGGCCAGGCCGCCGCGGGTGGGATCGCGGAAGCAGCGCACGTGGGGCGCCGCCTCAAGCACGCGCGCGATGAGGTGGTTGAGCGGCGCGGCGTCGCTCTCGATGCTGGTCGAGAAGCCCAGCCCCTCGCGCTGTGAGATGACCGCGATGCCATGGTCTCCCAACGATCCCGAGAGGAGGACCTTGTCGCCCGGTTTGATGTGCCGGCACGAGAGGTCCCTGCCTTGGGGCAGCAGGCCCACACCGGTCGTGTTGATGTAGATGCCGTCTCCGTGCCCGCGGTTGACCACCTTGGTGTCTCCGGTGACGATCTGCACGCCCGCCTCGGCGCAGGTGGCGGCCATGCTGGCGCAGATGCGGCGCAGCTCGTCCATGGGCAGGCCCTCTTCCAGCACAAATCCCGCCGAGAGGTACTTGACCTGGGCGCCGGAGGTGGCCACGTCGTTGACGGTGCCGCAGATGGCCAGTCGCCCGATGTCGCCACCGGGGAAGAAGCGCGGGGTCACCACAAAGGTGTCGGTGGACAGGGCGATGCGCCCGCTGTCAAAGCCGGAGAGGCTGGCCGCGTCATCGCCTTGAGCCAGGATGTCGTCGCCGTAGCTCTCCAAAAACACCTCGTGGATGATGCGCTGCATCATCGTGCCGCCGCTTCCGTGCGACATCATGACGGTCTCGTCTGCCATCTCAACACTCCTCTCGACGCTGGTCGGAAAAGCTCGTGCCAGCGATTACTCGTGCTCGGTGTACCGGTAGTAGGCGGCGCAGCTGCCCTCGCTTGAGACCATGCAGGGCCCCACCGGATGCTCGGGGGTGCAGACGCGCGCAAACAGCTTGCACTGGTTGGGATAGATTACGCCGCGCAGCACGTCGCCGCACTGGCAGCCGGCCGGCTCCACAGTGGGCTCCACGGTGGGCGAGAAGCGCTTGAGGGCGTCGAACTCGGCGTACTCGTCGCGCAGCGCATAGCCGGAGCCGGGGATAACGCCCAGTCCGCGCCAGGTGGCGTCGCAGGGCTCAAAGACCTCCTCGATGGCGGCGATGGCCACTTGGTTGCCCTCGGGGCGCACCCCGCGGCGATAGGCGATCTCTATCTTGGCCTCGCCGTCGTGGATCTGCCGCATGATCATGGCAATCCCCTGCAGCACATCTACCGGCTCAAACCCAGTGATGACGCCGGGGATGTGGTACTTCTCGGCAATGAACTCGTAGGGCTTGGCGCCGATGATGGTCGAGACGTGGCCCGGCAGGATGAAGGCGTCGATCTGCACCTCGGGGTCGTTTACCAGCACGTCGAGCGTGTTGGGCACGCTCTTGTGGGCCACGTAGACCGAGAAGTTGGCAAGCCCCATCCGCTTGGCGTGCTTGAGGGCGGCGGCGATGAGCGGGGTGGTGGTCTCAAAGCCCACGCCCACAAAGACCACCTGCCGCTCGGGATTTTCTTGAGCAATCTGCAGCGCGTCGAGCGGCGAGTAGACGATGCGGATGTCGCGCCCATCCGCCCGCTCCTTAAAGAGCGAGCTGGTAGAACCCGGTACGCGGGTCATGTCGCCAAAGGTGGTGATGGTCACGCCGGGCACCCGGGACAGGCCGATCACGGTGTCGATGTCGTGGTTGGCGGTCACACACACGGGGCAGCCGGGGCCGGATATGAGCCGCAGGTTCTTGGGCATGGCGGAGCGGATGCCGTTGCGGGCGATGGCCACCGTGTGGGTTCCGCAGACCTCCATCAGGCTCACCGGACGGTCCTTGGGAGTGAGCTCGTCGATAAGCTCGATGAGCTCGCGGGCGAGTTTGGGGTCGCGGAAGGTGGAGAGGTCGAGCGCCATCGCTACTCGCCTCGCTTCTCGCTGGGAAGCGTGAGGCCGGCGGTGGGGTCGGGGCCCATATCCGGCTTGGCTTCTTCTCCCATCAAGGCCTCGGCAAAGCTCATGCCGGCGCCGCCCCAGCCGCCGGCTGCGGCGCCGGCGTCGGTCACGCCGGGCACGCCGGTCAGCTGGAAGGGATCGCCGCTCTGCTGCTGGGCAGCCTCCAGTTCGTCGCCCACCACGTCTTCCATCTGCTTGATGATCTCGATGGTCTCCCGGGCGGTCTGCTCATCCACCACCTCGATGGAAAAGCCGGCGTGCAGCAGCACGTACTGGCCGGGCTGCACCTCCGGGGTGAGGTCAAAGGAGGCCGAGCGTTCCACCCCCATCACGTCGACGATGCCCTGGAGGTTCTCGTCGATGGAGACGACTTTAGACGGTATGGCTAGACACATGGACTATCCCTCCTGAGAGTGGGTGGCACCGCTTTGCAGCGGAGATTGGATGTGCAGGCTGCGGGCCAGGGCGATAACCGCCTGGCCGTACGAGAGCGCGCCATCGTTGGCGGGCAGGTGCCTGGGGGTCAGGACCGTCAGCCCACGCCCTTCAAGACCTGCGGTAATGGTGTGGAGCAGGAAGCGGTTCATGAAGACGCCGCCTCCCAGGGCCACGGTGTCGAGCCCGCGCGCAGCGGCTACCTGAGCGGCGGCCCCCACCATGGCCTGGGCAAAGGCCGCGAGGAAGCGCACGGCAATCAGGTGCGGGCTGATGCCGGCTGCCAGGTCGTCGAGGAGTGCCGAGAAGGGACGCGCTGGGTCGATGATGCCGTCTGCCAGGTCAAACCGGTAGCGGGCGGCGGCATCGGCAGCCTCCGGGTCCTCGTAGGGCCTTCCGGTGGCAGGGTCGTAGCAGGCGGCTTCCAGCAGGATGGCGGGCTCGCCGTCGTAACCCATCTGGGTGCACAGCCCCAGCAGCGCCGAGGCGGCGTCGCAGAGCCGGCCGGCAGATGAGGTGGGCGGGCAGTTGAGGTGCTTCTCGACCATCAGGCCGACCACCCGCCACTCGTCGGGGCTCATCGCCTGGCGCAGCGGCTCGGCGCCGGGATGGTCGGCAAGCCCCAGCTCGATCAATGCGCCGGCAGCCATCCGCGCGGGATGCTCGATGGCCGCTTTGCCGCCCGGAAGTGGCAGGTAGCGCAGGTGATAGGGGCGCTCGAAGCCAACCCAGTCGGCCACCAGCACCTCGCCGCCCCAGATGGCGCCGTCATCCCCCAGCCCCGTGCCGTCGAGCGCCAGGCCCACCACCGGCTGGGCCCATCCGTGCTCGCCGGTGACGGCGGCGATATGGGCGTGATGGTGCTGGACCTCGGTCAGAGGCAGGCGGGCGTCCGAGGCCTGCTCGTGGGCCCATTTGCTGGCCAGGTACTCGGGGTGCGCGTCGCAGGCCAGCTGCGCCGGGCGCAGGTCAAACAGGCGCTTGTACAGCCCGAGCGTCTCCTGCCAAAGCTCGCTTGAGGCCAGCGTCTCCAAGTCGCCCAAGTGCTGCGAGACAAAGGCCTCTTCGCCCCGGGTGAGGGTGAAGGTGGCTTTCTGCTCGGAGCCGCAGGCCAGCAGCTGCGGGGCCTCTACCAGCTCAAATGGCAGAGGCACGGGATCCGGGGCCAAGCCGCGGGCGCGGCGCACCACCGTGGGCCTGCCGTCCACCGCACGCATCACGGAGTCGTCGTAGCGCGAGCGGATGGGGCGGTCGTTGCCCAGGATGGCGTCGGCGATGGGGGCGAGCGCCTGCAGGGCCGCGTCGTCAGCGGCGATGATGGGCTCCTCGCTCAGGTTTCCGCTGGTCATCACTAGCGGCAAGCCGCCGAGCTGGGCCAGCAGCAGGTGCTGGAGGGGCGTGCTGGGCAGCATCACCCCCACCTCGGGCAGCCCAAAGGCGATGCTGGGGGCCAGGGGCGCGTCTTGGCGGCGGTGCATCAGCACGATGGGGCGGGCCGGGCTTTGGAGCAACTTGCGTTCCTCGGGGCTCACCTGGCAGAGCGCAGCGGCCTCCTCAACCGTGCGGACCATGATGGCGAGCGGCTTGCGGGGCCGGCGCTTGCGTTCGCGCAGGGTGGCCACTGCCTCCTCGTTGGTGGCGTCGCATGCCAGGTGAAAGCCGCCCAAGCCCTTGATAGCCATGATGCGCCCGTACCGCAGCAGGTTGGCGGCGCGGGCAAGTATCGCGTCAGAGCGCGTGCGGGCAGCCGCCTCGTGCGTCCGCGCCTCCGCTCCGGAGGCGCGGGGTTCCGGCGGCAGCGGCGCGACAAGCTCGGGCGGCAGGGCGCCGGGGAGCTGCTCGCCATGGGGCGTCTCGGCCAGCGTGAGCTGCGGACCGCAGACAAAGCAGGCGTCGGGCTGGGCGTGAAAACGCCTGTCAGTCGGGTCCGCATACTCATGTGCGCAAGCAGGGCACATGGCAAAGCCCGCCATCGAGGTGCCGGACCGGTCGTAGGGGAGGTGGTCGATGATCGTGAAGCGCGGACCGCAGGCCGTGCAGTTGATGAAGGGGTAGTGGTAGCGGCGGTTTGCGGGGTCAAAGAGCTCGTCTGCGCACTGCGGGCAGGTGGCCAGGTCCGGCGAGACCAGCGTGGAGGTCTGCGCATCCGCGTCGGAGAACTTGATGGTAAATCCCTCAAGGCCTTCTACCTGAGACGGCGTGCAGGTCAGCTGCTCGATGCGAGCGGCGGCGGGCGCCTCGTCGCGCAGCACCTGGGCAAAGCGGGCGGTGGTGGGCGCCGGGCCCTCCAGGTGGATGCGGACGCCGTCCGAGGCGTTGAGCACCCAGCCGGCCAGCCCTTCGCGCACAGCCAGCTTGTAGACCGCGGGTCTGAAGCCCACGCCCTGAACGATGCCGTTAACGCGCAGGTCAACGGCTGTGATGGGAGGTTTTAGCGGAGTCGGCATGGGCGGGCCTTACAAAAACTTTCCGGTCGTGGTGGTGGTCAGCCGCCCGTGCTTGACGCCCTTGGTGCCCAGCAGCGCATCGGAGATGCGGTGGACATCCTCGGCCTTGCCGCGCAGGGCGATGACCTCCAGGCAGTTATCGGAATCCAGGTGTATGTGCATGGTGGAGATGATCTGCCTGTAATAGCGGTGCTGGATGGAGTCGAGGGTCTCGGTGAGATTGCTGGCATGGTGGCTGTACACCATGGTGATGGTGCCCACCACCTCGTCATCCGGATTGGTCCACTCCTCGTCAACCAGCGCATTGCGTACCAGGTCGCGCACCACCTCGGAGCGGTTGTGGATGAGGCCGCGGCGGGCGACCAGGTTGTCAAAGGAGATGAGCAGGTCCTCGGGCATGGCGACCGAGAAGCGCACCAAGTTGTTGGAGCACTCAGCCTCGCGCGCGTGATTGTGGTCGTGATCGTGCTGGCTGTCGGGCTGTTTGGCCATGGAGCCTCCTCTGCGGACGCTGCCGCTCCAGGTAGGGCGCTTCTGACCTCATCACGATAACACTTCTTCACAGGTGCGTAACCACAGAGCTGTCAAGGCGGCGGGAGGTGGCAATGCCTGCCCGAGCAGCTCTCGCGCCCTGCCGAGAAGAGTTCGTCCCAACCGCGCTACCAAGGCTGTTGCTGGTATCGTGTGCGCAGATTCCCTCGTACAGGTCAGGTCGTCGTCACATCGCATGAGGAGCCTCATGGTGAGTCACTCGCTGCCCAAGAAGGTCACTGCGTGGCTGGTATCGGCAGTGCTGATGCTGGCGTTGGTGCCGGCGGGTCTGGACGTGAGACAGGCACGGGCAACCGAGGCGCCTGCGGATGCTCTTGTCCCCGGCGAGGTGGTGGTCACCTACGAGGACGCCCATCAGGCTCGGGCGGTGGTTGCACAGGTCGCAGCTTCTGCGGACGTGCAGCCGGGAGAGCTGGCGGCCGCCGCGGAGGCGGACGTGCCCGAGCAGGTCATCGACGCGCAGCTCCTTACCCAAACGGCTGCGGGCGATGCGGCTTCCGTGCTGCTCACGGTGGATGAGTCCGAGACGGATGCGGTCATCGACGAGCTCAATCGGCAACCTGGGGTGAAGGCTCAACCCAACTACGTGTATGAGCTGGTCGATGGCGCTGGCGAGGATGCGGATGGCGCAGATGCGCTGGCGGCGCAGGCCGCGGCCACCGACCCCTATGCGTCCTTGCAGTATTACCTGGGTCCATGGGAGCCGTACCAGGAGGGCGGCAGCTCGGGCATTGGAGCGCTGGGCGCCCGGGACGTGGCGGCCGAGGCATCGAGCAGCTGCACGGTGGCGGTGCTCGACAGCGGGGCGCGGACTACGCATGAGGACCTGCAAGCCAATCTGGACACCGCGCACATGGCCCAGATCAACGATGACCACACCGAGCTGGTGACGGGAAGCATGAGCGACCCCAACGGCCACGGCACGCACGTGACGGGAGAGATCGGGGCGACGGCGGGCAACGGCGTGGGCATTGAGGGCGCGGCGGACAACAAGGCGCGGGTGCTGCCTATTCGCGTCATGTACAACAGCACCTCTGGGACCAGATCCCATGGTGTCACCACGACCTCCCTTCTCGTCATGGCGTACAACTACCTGGACCAGCTGGTGGAGGGGGGCGAGCTCGCCAACCTGCACGTCATCAACCTGAGTCTGGCTTCCGAGGCCGAGAACGCCTCAGATGAGGCGTTGAGCGAGCAGATCACGCATATGCGCAGGCAACACCAGGTGCTCACGGTCTGCGCGGCGGGCAACTACGGCAATTCGAACACGGTCTACCCCTCTGACTACGAGGACTGCCTCTCTGTCATGAACTTGTCGGAAAGCGGCGACTACTACCCGTCTACCAGCTATAACGCCGAGAAAGACCTGGCTGCGCCGGGGATGTACATCTACTCCACCGCATTTGGCTCGGACAGCTCCTACGCTTACATGACGGGGACCTCGATGGCAGCCCCGCTGGTCTGTGGCGTGTGCGCGCTGCTGTGGGCATGCGACCCCGAGCTCACGTGCGACCAGGTGGTGGCGGTGCTGGAAGGCACGGCCCACGACCTGTCGTCGGTGCCGAGCTACCTGACGGGCGAGCGCTGCGCCGGAGCGGTCGATGCGGATGCGGCGATGACTTGCGTGCGGGTGGCCTTGCAGGTGGAAGAGCAGATAGCGGCGCTTCCCGAGCCCGCTGCGGTGACCACGGACGACGAGGCCGCCATCGCTGCCGCCCGCGGCGCGTACGACGCGCTGACCCAGCTGGAGCAGAGCCTCGTCGACAACTCCCGACGGCTCTCCGAAGCGGAGGCGGCGCTTAAGGGGGCTCGGGTGGAGCGCCTGGCGGGGCGTTACTCGGCGGACACCGCGGCCGCCGTTGCCGCTCGCGCCTACAAGGGCGATACCAGCACATACGTGGTCATTTCTCGAGATGATGCCTACTACGACGCCCTGTCAGGGGCGGGTCTTGCCGGGGCGCTGGGAGCGCCGATTCTGCTGACCGGAAGCACCGAGCTTGCCGGCTCCTGCCGGTCCGCCATTCAGTCCCTGGGAGCTACCCGGGCGGTGATTCTGGGCGGCGAGAACGCGGTCTCGCCGCAGGTCGCCGCCGAGCTTGTGGATATGGGTCTGACCGTCGAGCGGGTGGCGGGGCCGGACGTCTACGGCACCTCGGTGGCGTGCGCGCAAAAGCTGCTGGGCACTGGCGACGCATCGAGCCAGTACGCCATCGCCTGCAATCCCACCAACTTTGCGGATGCGGTCTCGATCTCTGGTTGGGCCTATGCCGA
>OMWF01000060.1 GCA_900314665.1 uncultured Actinomycetes bacterium | reverse complement strand
GAGACGGCGGCCGCCCAGGACGAGATGGGCGCGATCATGCAGATGGGCGCTGCCGTGGCGTCGATGAGGTAGGAGAGCTTGGCGCGGCTCATCCGCTGCTCATCGGTCACGGGGCGCATCACTGCGCCCACTGTGAGGCAGTTGAAGTAGTCGTCGATGAAGATGAGCACGCCCAGCAGGAAGGTGGCGAGCATGGCGCCGGTCCGGGTCTTGATGTGCTTGGCGGCCCAGCGTCCAAAGGCGGCTGACCCGCCGGCGGCGTTGACCAGCGCCACCATGATGCCCAGGATGACCAGGAAGACAAAGATGCCGGCGTTCCAGGGGTCCGAGATGGCGTGGATGAAGCCGACGTCGACGGCCGCATCTCCCTCGCCGATGGTGCCGCAGATGATGTAGTTCAGCGTGTTGACGGGATCGCCGGCGGCCAGCAACAGGGCGCCCACCACGATGCCGATGAAGAGCGAGCTGTAGGTCTCCTTGGTGATGAGCGCCAGAACGATTGCCACAATCGGCGGCACCAGAGACCAGAACGTACCGATAAACTCCATTGAAACCCCTACTCCCCGTTAGGCGAGGCCGGTCGGCGGGGGAGCGAAGCCGTGGGAGCAGGGCCCGCAAGGGGGCGGTTCTCGGCGACGGCCATGATAGCTCTCCGCTCAAGGAAGCGACAGTGCGCAGGATGTTCTCCTACGCCCCAGGCACCCGTCCCCGCCGCTTGCGGCGCGCACCCATCCTTGGGCTGCGACGGCCGTGAGCCGCACGGGTTGGGCCCTTCGGCGGCATCCCCTTTCGCGCATCCGCGGCATGCGGATGGCTACTGATGAAGGCCGCGCCTCTACCATGCCTCTGGTTTGTCAATGCGCTCATTATGGGGAGGTTGGAGGTGCTGCGGCTGCGTTTCTCCACAGAATCTTGACAGACGGCTGCTATGGGCGCGCGCAACGACACCTGCTACGCCAGATACATCTTTGACATCGCAACAGGGCGCCGGTCGTCGTTTGCCGTCGCGCAATCAGCTTGAACTTCTCCGCTATCCCGCCAGCTTCTTGCCCAGGGCGGACAGCTCGCTTGCCGCGTCGTCGTCGGGATAGAGGCGGCCGATAACAACGTCCACCACGTTGGCGCCGCTGTCTTCGGCGCCTTGCCTCCAGAGGTCCATCCAATCGCCGGTGCCCCAATCGTAGGACCCAAAGAGGCCGACGGGACGGTCTCCCAGCTCGGGCAGGCAAGACTCCCAGAGGTCCTGGAAGTCGGGGTCAAGCTCTTTATCTCCCATCGCGGGGCAGCCAAACGCCAGCGCGTCGTACTCCTTGACCTTGTCAGCCGAGAATTCCGAACACTCGATGGGCTCCGTGCCTGCCGCTTCGGCCACGATCTTGGCCATCGCCTCGGTATTGCCGGTCTGGCTCCAGTACACGACTGCTACCTTGCTCATGTGGTGATCCAATCGTTTGGGCGGCTCTCGCTCATGTCGCGCTGTCCTGCCGGGAGGGCGATGGAGGTGCGACCCTCGCGTGACGCCAACAGTTAACCAAAGGTAATTGACAGCTATAAAGTAACCCATGGGTAATCACCGTGCACCTGCCCGATCGCACGCTTCGTCAAACGGCGGCCAAGGCTGGCCTCATGTTTCTGGCTGCCGTGTTTTCTGAGGCTGGCTGCTAGCCCAGCACCACGTCGAGGACCATCATGAGCGAGAACCCCACGGAAAACGCCAGCACGCCGGCGTTGGTGTGGGCGCCCTCGGACATCTCGGGGATGAGCTCCTCGACCACCACGTAGAGCATGGCGCCTGCGGCAAAGGCCAGGAAGAAGGGCATGAGCGAGGAGATCTGCTCGGCGAGCGCCAGCATCAGCAGGGCGCCGACCGGCTCGACCGCACCCGTGAGCACGCCGCCCAGGAAGGCACGGCCCTTTGACCTTCCCTGCTCATGCAGGGGCATCGAGATGATGGCGCCCTCGGGGAAGTTCTGGATGGCGATGCCGAGGGCCAGGGCGAAGGCCCCGCTGATGGTGAGCGCGGATTGCCCGGACACAACCGATGCATAGACCACGCCGATGGCCATGCCCTCGGGGATGTTGTGGATGGTGACCGCCAGGAGGAGGAGCGTGGTGCTTCTCAGCTTGCACGCCGGGCCCTCGGGGCAGTCGGAGAACTGGTGCAGGTGCGGGGTCACGTGATCGAGGAGCAGAAGGAAGAGGATGCCCAACCAAAACCCGATGACCGCCGGCATGACCTTGCCAAAGCCGGCGCCCGGCGCCTCCTCGATGGCGGGGATGAGCAGGCTCCAGATCGAGGCGGCCACCATCACTCCGGCGGCAAACCCGGTGAGGATGCGCTGAACCGCCCCGTTCATCTGGCCCCTCATCAGGAAGACGCAGGCAGCTCCCGCCGTGGTCCCGATAAACGGGACGATGATGCCGATAAGCACGCTCGTTGTGAGCATCGTCATGCTCCTGTATCGTGGGCGTCGGGAGGGGGGTGCCCGGCGCGTCGCTTGGAAGCAGAGAAGCGCCCTCATCCCGACGGTCGGGTCCTTGACGGCTATCCGGGGACGTACGTCCTGTGGTGGATGTGCCGAAGCAGCTTACCATAAGCCCGGCCTCAGGCGCTCCCTCCATCGAGTGGCCCGGGGTGGTCGAGCCCGAGTAATACGCCAGGCTCCCATAGGCAGGACGGTCGACCCCGGGTGGGCGCCAGGCTCGCCTAGGCCGGATGGCGGCGCCTGTCTGCGACGGAGCTGCCCCTTCGCGGCTACTCTCCGGTGGCATCTCGGAAGGCTTGTGTGCCTGGGCTGGACCAGGAGGTCTTGCCGGAGGCGATAACCTCGCACGAATCGTGCAGGTAGGCGATCTGATCGAGCAGCGAGGCGTCGCTTATCGCCCAGCTGCCGTACCCGTCGACCGGGCAGCGCTCCAGGTCGTAGAGTGCGCAGGCGCCGTTGGCGGACTCGCGGTCGTAGATGAGGAGCGTCACCGTTTGGCTATCCTTGCCCAAAACCACCTGTTGGTCGCCCTTGGCGTTGCAGATGACGGAGTATCCGTACCCTTGTGGCCGGTAAAGCGCGTCGTAGACTGCCTTGTAGCCGGCGTCAATCTCCTCGGCCTCCTGCTGCGCGACACTCGATGACATGGCGTTTTCCTCGACAGACGAGGCTGCCGGGGCCGTCTCGGCCTCCGAGGCCGCTTCTGGCACGGGGTTCTCGACCGGGCGCTCGATAAGGACGCCCCCGTCAAACCCCAGCATCACCAGCATGTCTGACTGTTCGGAGCCGGAAAGCCGCGCGGTGGCCCCGCTGCCCGTCCAGCTGACCTGGCAGTTTGATGCGGAGAGCTGGGCTCCGTCGTCGGCGATGGACACGTCTTTTCTCGCCAGCTCCGCCCGCCCCTGCCTCAGAATCAACCGCGCGTCGGAATTGCCAAAGAAAAGCGGCTGCCCCACTGACTGAAACTCGACGGAGTACCGTCCGTCGGGCGATACGGACGTGCTGATGGTGTTTGTGGCGTAGTTGAGCTCATATACGAGCAAGCCTGCAAGCAGCAGAAACGCGACCGTGATGCCGCCGATGACGGCAAGCACGGTCTTTACGACGCGGCCGGTGCGCTTCAGCGCGCTTGGGCGTTCTGTCGGCGTTGCCATACTGGCTCCCTTGCAAGTCCGGGCGTTTAGCAGAGAGCGTCTAGGATACTACGCCCGATGTCGCCATCGTCCGGACTGACGCGCGGCGAATAGCTCACACCCCCTTCCTATAGTGAAGCTGTGCACAGAACGGTGCCTCGCGAGCGCCGTGAAGACCTTGGTTTTGCGCAAACCGCATGCATGCAGCAGGGCAACCGACTGCTTCCGATGAAGGTGATGCTATTAGACGGCAAGTCGAACGGGTGGGGATTGCAGAAACTTTCCAATACCGATAAGGCACGGTTTGGAAAGACAACACATGCATTGGGGATAAGAAAGAACAGCATCCAGCTGCACGACGTGCCCAGGTAGCGAATGCCTTGGCTTCTCCTAACGCGCTCTGCCGGGAGTAGCACAACCGCTACGGGTTAGATGTCTGTTCACATGAGAAGAGAGTTGAATGCCATGAATGCTATCAAGGGCAATCGTACGCATAAGGGGAGCACGGTTAAGAGTCGGATCTCTGCGGCTGCAGCGGGATGTGCGGTGGCAGCGCTGTCCGTCATGATGGCGATTTGCCTGAGCGCATGCGGGTCGGGGAGCAAATCCAACACGGCCAGCAGTTCGGCCAGCACGAGAAGCTCGACAAGCGCGAGTAGTACCTCTTCGCAGCAGCACAGCTCCGCGTCGAAGAGCTCCTCAAAGAGCTCCACAAAGAGCTTCGCGGACACGTTAGGGCAGTTTGGAGCCTTTGACCCGGTGACGGTTGAAGGCTCCGGCGACGATGTCATCGACATTCCGTGCGCCGGCAAGCCCTGTCTGATGTCGGTTACCTACAGCGGCGCCCATAATTTTGTGGTCGAGGCCATCGACTCCGATGGGTCGATGGTTGACCTGCTGGTGAACACCATCGGCTCGTACGACGGCACTGTGACGGACTATCAGCGGTACAAGAAGGCGACAAACCTGCAAATCGAGTCGAGCGGCCCGTGGAGCGTCACATTCTTCCCGATGTCCGCCATGACGCAGGCGACCAACGGGTACCAGGGTTCAGGGGATGACGTCGTCTGCATCGATGAGCCAAAGATTACCAAGCTCCACTTTACCAACAGCGGTGAGCACAACTTTGTGGTCATGGCGTACGGCATGAGCAAGTCGGACCTGCTGGTGAATGAGATCGGCGCCTATGACGGCACGGTCTCCTGGAGCCAGAACCAGTCGTTCCTGGTCGTCAACTCGACCGGGGACTGGACGGTCAGCTGGTAGCGGCCGGAAAGTCAGATGATTCTGCGCAGGGGCGTTTCGCCGCGTCCTGGCAGGCAGGGAGCTCGCTCCACATTCTTGTGCCGTCTGATGGAGAGCTACTTTTGCTTTAGTTTGTGCCAGAGCAGCTTTGTCCTCGTCGGCAGGCGCCAGGCCCGCTGCGTTGTGTGACAATACGTATGATTGTTACGGACCGCGCTTGCTGGTGCGTAGCCCGGCATCGGTTCCTTGGACGATGCCGGGCTACGCCGTATATAGAGGTGGAATGGGCCATGATCAACAAGTTCTGCAAGGTGCCGCTGTGGGAGTGCAACGACCGGCTGGTGCGCGTCGCGCAGGGGGAGGAGCCGGCGGATACCGTGATCCGCCACGCGCGCCTCGTGAGCGTGACCACGCATGAGATCTTGGAGGACGCCGACATCGCCATCGCCAGCGGGCGCGTAGCCTACCTGGGCCTAGAGGGCCATACGGCCGAGCACTGCATCGGCGAAGCGACTACCGTCATAGACGCGCATGGCCTCTATGCGGCCCCGGGCCTTATCGACACCCACATGCATATCGAGTCCTCGATGGTGGGGCCGTCGGAGTTCGCGCGCGGCGTGGTCCCGCATGGCACGGTGGGGGTGTACGCCGACCCCCACGAGGTGGCCAACGTGCGCGGGCTTGCGGGCGTGCGGGCGATGTGGGACGACGCCGGGCGCACGCCGCTCAAGACCATGCTCACCACGCCCTCGTGCGTGCCGGCGACCCGCGGGGTTGAGGACACCGGGTCGAGCATCGACGCCGCGCAGGTGGCCGAGACTATGATGTGGGACGAGACCGTCGGCCTGGGCGAGATGATGAACTTCCCCGGCATCCTCGGCTGCGACAAGAACACCATGGACGAGGTACGCGAGACCCTCAAGGCCGACAGGCCTGTCACCGGCCACTACGTTGCCCCCGACATGGACCGCGGGCTGTGCGCCTACGTGGCGGCCGGCGTCACGAGCTGCCACGAGTCGGGCACCTTCGACGAGGTGCTGGCCAAGCTGCGCATGGGGATGTATGTGCAGCTCCGGCAGGGCTCGGCCTGGCTCAACCTGCCCGGCTACCTCCCTCAGCTGGTGGCGAGCGGGGTGGACACCAGCCGCTGCCTGCTGTGCACTGACGACTCGCATCCACACACGATCGTGTCCGACGGGCACATGGACCGCGTCCTGCGCGAGTGCGTGCGGCTCGGATTGGACCCCGTCACTGCCCTGCAGATGTGCACGATAAACGCCGCGACCTACCTCGGCCTGGGGCTTGACATGGGGTCGGTGACCCCGGGCAAGTGCGCGGACATCGTGCTCTTTGGAGACCTGGGAGCCTTTGACGCGCGGATGGTCTTTATCGACGGCGACCTGGTTGCGCAGGATGGCGAGGCGCTCTTTGAGGTCGAGCCGTACCAGTGGCCCCGGTTCATGACCAACACCATGAACCTGGGGATGAGGGTTACGCCGGAGACCTTCAGAATCCCGGTGGACAAGCCCGACGGGAAGTGCAAGGTCCGTGCCATCTCCGTCATCTCGGGAGACACGCTCACGCACGAGGCGGCGGTCGAGGTGCCGGTGGTAGACGGGGCGCTTTGCGCAGACGGCGAGCGCGACATCCTCAAGGCCTGCGTCTTTGATCGCCACCATGGGGCGGCAGGGACCCATGCCTTTGGGTTTGTCACGGGCTTCGGCATTCACGGCGCGCTGGCTCAGACGGTGAGCCACGACGCGCACAACCTGCTGGTGATGGGAGATAACGACGAGGACATGGCGCTTGCCGCGCAGACCCTTGCCGAGTGCGGCGGCGGGGAGGTCGCGGTGATGGACGGCCAGGTGCTGGCCCTGGTTGAGCTGCCCGTGTGCGGGCTCATGAGCGATGGGCGGATCGAGGAGGTTGCCGCGCAGGTGGGACGCGCAGAGGAGGCTTGGAAGACGATGGGGTGCGACCTGCCGTCGCCGTTCATGACCATGGGCGTGATGTCGCTTGCGGTGGTCCCCAACCTGCGCCTGACTAACCGGGGCTATGTGAACGCCGTCACCTTTGAGCAGGAGCCGCTGCTGCTGGAGTAGGGGAGGGCTTGGCAGGGAGCCTCCGGGGGCCAGGCTCCGGAGGCGCTATGCTCGGGGTCGTGGCATGAGGCTCTCGTCTGGCGCCGGCTCCTGGGGCGCCGCGCTCCGACCTCTGCGACAAAGGGTCCGCGCTTGTCGGCCGGAAGCTACATCCATATACAGCAGGCCCCTCGGCGCGGGGTGCCGAGGGGCCTGCTGCTTCCAGGTCCGGTAAGGGGGTTCGGCCTGGGTCGTTATCGGAGAAGCTAACGGGCTAGTTGTAGAAGAACGTCAGGTAGTGGAAGCGCGTTCCGCCGTAGAGCAGCCCCATCAGGCAGGCGATGGTGCCGATGAGCAGGGCGCACAGCCAGATGTTGCCGGTCTTCTTGTAGAGGAACGTTGCGCCCAGGGTGGCGACGGTCATGCCCACGGGCAGGCCCCAGATGCGCTGGGTGTCGAGGCCCATGCTCCAGAACCAGTTGGTGTCCGCGGAGGAGCCGATGGTCTGCAGGTGCCACTTAACGGCCACGATGATGATAATCACGGTCACAGCTAGCACCAGGTTCACGGCCATGGCCAGAATCAGGTCCTTGGTCTCGCTGCCGGTGGTCGGAAGGCGGCGGATCACATTCATATCGATGGACAGGACGATGAAGCAGATGATGAAGATCACCAGGTAGTTGAGGTAGTTAGGAACCTTCCAGACGGGCAGGTCCTTGACTCCAAAGAACCAGGAGTAGAAGTCGGTGCCAAACACCTCGGTCTGGAACTTGGTGTAGATAAAGCCGGCGGCGACGGCGAGGGCGGCGACCAGAGCCGACTTGACGACCATCAGCAGCACCGCTTCGACCTTCTTGCCGCGGGAGGGCAGCTCACTGTAGCCAGTAGGGGTAAAGCCAAAGTCGACGGGGGTGAGCTTCTCCTTGCGCTTGAGGAAGAGGAACACCAGCATACCCACCGTGCAGCAGATGGACAGGCCAATCACGACGCCAAAGCCCATATTGGAGTAGCCCAGGTTGAATCCGGCAGCGAGCAGGTTGGCATACTGCCTGCCGCCCACGATGCCAAAGGCGTCGGTCTTGATGACCAGGTAAGGGACGAGCAGCGCCACGAGCGAGCCGGCGACAAGCCCCTGCCTGCGGGCGCCGATGTTACGGGCGAGCGGGCGGCGCACCGCGGCGAAGGCGGGAACCTCCTCGATGAGAAGAAGCGCGGTGGCAAAGACAAAGGCGGCCCAGGCAAAGATGCCAAAGAGACCCGTGTAATCCTTCACCGGCCAGACCTGGTTGGAGGCGTCGATGTAGTTGGGGACGTCGTCCACCATCTGCTGGCCGTATTCGAGGAGATTGCCTACGGTCTGCGTGCTGACAAACGCTGCTTCATGGATGCGGTTGTACTCAAGCACATACACATAGCCATCGCCCTCGGCAAATGAACCATACACGGTGTCCATCGCGCACTGTGTATCGTTCTCGTGCCCGGGGTAACGGTTGAGCAACCCGAGGGCACCGGACAGCGGCATTTTGCCCTTGCCGGTTTGGGCAAACTGGACCTTTTCCTCGGGGGTATTCCCGTTGAGCTCTACGGCGCCCATCATGACAGCCAGATTGCCCTTGTAGCTGTTCCATGCTTGCGCGTATGCGTTGTCTGAATCTCCGCCCAGCCCGATGATTACGGGCGATGCGAGCAGAATGCCCTTTGCATTATGAGTCGATCCCACAGCGGCTGCGGTGGTGGATCCCATCGAATGGCCAGAGGTCAAGATGTTGCTCGAGTCGACAAAGGGCAGGGCGGTGGTGTATTCGTAGAAGAGCTCGCCCTCATCGATTAGAGACCGCAGGCTTGTCGCCCCTTTTGAGTTGGGGCCCACGCCGCCCGACCCTCCATCAAAGTAGCCCTGAGAGTCGCCCGACCCGTATTGGTCGATAGAGACCACCACAAAGCCGCGGCGGGCAAACTCCATGGCCCAAGACTCATGGTTGCGGGCGTTGCCGGCGTTACCGTGGTACATCATGATGGCCGGAGCCGGG
>OMWF01000116.1 GCA_900314665.1 uncultured Actinomycetes bacterium | reverse complement strand
GCTACAGTGGGCGCACAGGCGATGACGGGGACGCGCGGCATCGACAAGGAGCCTGACCAGCGAGCGGGGACGGTGAGAGCCCGCAGGCACACCGAGAAGCGCCGTATCACCCCTGAGCCCTGGACCGATTCCGGCTGCAAGCCGGAGGTAGGCTCCAGCCGCAGGCACGGTTACCAGAGCCGACCGAGTGGCGGGCTGAGGCTGGCCCGCAAGCTGGGTGGTACCGCGGATCCGCATCTCATCTCATGCGCTCCCGTCCCGGCAGCTTTCAGGGGACGGGAGCGCTTTCTGCTTCTCGCCCCGCCCTATAAGGCGGCGTGGCACCCCGGCGCGCCGCCGGCGATGCAAAGGAGCAAGACCGTGGCCAAGAATCCGTACAAGAGCACCATGAACCTGCCCAAGACCTCGTTCTCGATGAAGGCCAACCTGGCGCAGAACGAGCCCAAGCGCCTGGCCGCCTGGGAGGAGAACAAGGTCTATGAGCAGGTCCTCAAGGCCAACGAGGGGCATGACTCGTTCATCCTGCACGACGGCCCCCCGTACGCCAACGGCCCCATCCACATCGGGCATGCCTTCAACAAGATTCTGAAGGACATCATCATCCGCTATCACAGCCAGCGCGGGTTCTACACCCCCTACGTGCCCGGGTGGGACTGCCACGGCCAGCCCATCGAGCACATGGTGGAGGACAAGCTCGGTCCCGAGAAGATGAAGAAGATCGACCAGGTGACCCTGCGCCGCCTGTGCCATGAGTGGGCCGACAAGTACATCGACATCCAGCGCAACGGCTTCAAGCGCCTGGGCGTGCGCGGCGAGTGGGACAACCCCTACCTCACCTACACCCACGAGTACGAGGCGGGCATCGTCGAGATTTTCAAGCGCCTCTACCTGGACGGGCAGATCTACGTGGGCCGCAAGCCGGTGCACTGGTGCACCCACTGCCACACCGCCGAGGCCGAGGCGGAGATCGAGTACGGCGACGAGGTCAGCCCCTCGATCTTCGTCAAGTTCGACTTCCTAGACGACGAGGCCCCCGTGCCCTTCACCCAAGCCCTGGCGGATGCCAACGACCGCTCTCGCCTGCGCCTCGTGATCTGGACCACCACCCCCTGGACCCTGCCGGCCAACACCGCCGTGTGCCTCAAGGCCGATGCGGAGTACGTGGCGGTGCTCGCCGACGGCGAGGCCTACGTGATGGCCGAGGCCCTGGTGAGCCAGGTGGCGGAGGCCGCCGGCTGGGAGGAGGGCTCGTATCGCCTGCTCGCCGACGCCCAGGGTCGGACCGTGCGGATGCGCGGCGACGAGCTGGTGGGCACCCATTACCACGAGCCCATCTTCCCGGAGGATGCGGGCGTGGTGATCGTGGGCGACCACGTCACGCTCGACACCGGCACCGGCTGCGTCCACACCGCCCCGGGCCACGGCTTGGACGACTACGTCGTGGCGCAGCGCTTTGGCGTCCCCACCAAGATGCCGGTCGACGACAACGGCTTCTTCACCAAGGACGGCGGCCCCTGGGCGGGCAAGAGCGCGGTGGCCTCCAACGAGGACATCATCGCCTGGCTTGACGAGCGCGGCATGCTGCTCGCCCGACAGGACCTCTCCCACAGCTATCCGCACTGCTGGCGCTGCCACGAGCCGGTCATCTTCCGCGCCACCACCCAGTGGTTTGTCTCGATGGACGACAACGGCTTCAGGGACAAGGCGCTCGAGGCTATCGAGCAGCAGGTCACCTGGTATCCCGCCCGCAGCCACAACCGCATCGAGGCCATGGTCTCCGAGCGCCCGGACTGGTGCATCTCGCGCCAGCGCGCCTGGGGCGTGCCCATCCCGGTCTTCCACTGCGCGGACTGCGGAGAGATCGTGGCCACCGAGGAGACCTTCGACGCGGTCATCAAGCTCTTCTCGCGCGAGGGCTCTGACGCCTGGTTTGCCAAGGACCCCTCCGAGTACCTGCCCGTGGGCTGCTCCTGCCCCTCCTGCGGCAGCACCCGCCTGGTTCCCGACAAGAACATCCTCGACGTCTGGTGGGAGAGCGGCGTGAGCCACACCTCCGTGCTTGAGGCGCGTCCCTACCTGCGCCGTCCCGCCGATGTCTATCTGGAGGGCTCCGACCAGCACCGCGGCTGGTTCCAGAGCTCGCTTCTGACCAGCGTGGGCGCCTACGGAGAGGCCCCCTACAAGAACGTTATCAGCTGCGGCTTCACAGTGGACGCCAACGGCGAGAAGATGTCCAAGTCCAAGGGCAACGGCATCGACCCGGCCGAGGTGACGAGCAGCTTCGGTGCCGATGTGCTGCGCCTGTGGGCTTTCTCGGTCGACTACTCGCAGGACGTCTCCATCGACATGCAGAACATCCTGCCCCGCACCGCCGACGCCTACCGCCGCATCCGCAACACCTTCCGCTTCCTGCTGGGCAACCTCTCCGACTTCGATCCCGCCAAGGACGGCGTGGCCTGGGAGGACCTGGAGGAGTTCGACCGCTGGGCGCTGGCCCGCGTTCACGAGCTCAACCGCCAGGTGACCTCCGACTACGAGGGCTTCTCGTTCCACACTGCCTTCCGCAAGCTCTTTGACTACATCGTGGGCGACCTCTCCTCGGTCTACCTCGACGCCTTGAAGGACCGCCTCTACTCCGAGGCACCGTCAAGCCCCCGCCGCCGCAGCGCCCAGACGGTGCTCAACAACGTGCTGCAGGTGCTGCTGCGCCTGTACGGCCCGGTGCTGGTCTTCACCGTGGATGAGGTGTGGGAGAGCATGACGCCCGAGCTGCGCGGAGCCGGCGCCCCCGCTTTCGCCGACCTCATGGGCTGGGTCGACGAGGAGGACTTCAACCCGGCGGTTCCGGCTCCCGAGGCCGAGCAGCTGCTTGCTGACTTCCAGGCGGTGCTCGCCGCGCGCGAGGCAGTGACCAAGGCGTTGGAGGACGCCCGCACGTCCGGCCTGGTGGGCAAGAGCCAGGAGGCCAACGTCACCTTGACCGGCGGCCAGGGGATGCTCGAGCTGGGAGCCTGCAGCCCGCAGACCCTGCGCGAGCTCTTCATCGTGAACGACGTGACCCTGGAGCCGCAGGCGGGGGACGCCGAGCTTCAGGTGACGGTGGAGCAGGCCACAGGCGACGTCTGCCCCCGCTGCTGGAACATCCGCGAGCTGGGCGGGAATCCCGCCCACCCGCATGTCTGCCAGCGCTGCGGCGACGTCCTTGACGAGCTGGGGGCGCCTGACCCCTTGAACGAGTAACGACGACCGATGGCAGGGGCGGGCGTGCCGTGCGCCCGCCCCTGCGTGCGAGGAGGACCCAGGCGAGGATGCCCGCGACCAAGTCCGTACCCAACCGCAAAGCACTCACCGCCTTCAGCGTCCTGGCGGCCGCCCTCATCGCCTTCGACCAGCTGTCCAAGGCCCATGTGCGGGCGCGGCTCACGGAGGTGGGGCAGACCATGCCCGGCATCCCCGGCGTCTTTCGGTTTGAGCTGGTGCGCAACACCGGGGCGGCCTTTAGCATGGGCGAGGGAAACCAGCTCCTCTTCGTGCTGGTGGCCTTTGCCGTGACTGCCATCGTGATCGCCTACCTGGCCCGCTCGCGATCGCTTTCCTGGGGCGTGACCGTCTCCCTGACCATGGTGGTGGGGGGTGCCCTGGGCAACGTCATCGACCGGTTCTTCCTGGGCTATGTCACGGACTTTGTGGACCTCACCTTCATGGACTTCGCCGTCTTCAACTTTGCCGACATGTGCATCACCTGCGGCTGCGCCCTGTTCATCATCTGCCTGCTGGCGCAGGCCGCGCGCGAGGGCCGCGCGCCCTCCGCAGACGGCCAGGACCCGGAGCCGCGCCCATGAGCGGGCGGGCGCGCCACATCGTCAACGCCGACGAGGAGGGCATGCGCCTCGACGCGCTTCTCGGCTCGCTTCCCGACGTCGCCTCGCGCTCGGCGGCGGCCAAGCTGGCGTCTGCCGGCGAGGTGCTGGTCAACGGGGAGCCCCAGGTCAAGCGCTACCTGGTTGGGGAGGGAGACCTCATCGACTACCCGCCGGTGACCTCGGTGGCCGAGCGCCCGGTGCTCGAGCCTCAGGACATCCCGCTCGACATACGCTTCGAGGATGACGACCTCATCGTGCTGTCCAAGCAGGCGGGCCTGGTCTGCCACCCGGCTGTGGGCCATGAGTCGGGCACGCTCGCCAACGCCCTGCTCGCCCATTGCGGCCCCGAGCATGTAGGCACCCTGCAGGGACCCGACCGGCCCGGCATCGTGCACCGCCTGGACCGCGACACCACCGGGCTCATGATGGCGGCCAAAAGCAACGAGGCGCAGGCGATTCTGCAGGACGGCATCCGACTGCGCAGCATCGACCGGCGCTATCTGGCTCTGGTCCATGGCTACATCGCCCCGGACACTGGGCTGATCGACGCCCCCCTCGCCCGCAGCACCAGGGACCGCACCAAGATGGCCGTCTCCGAAGACCCGGGAGCCCGCAGCGCCATCACCACCTTCAGCGTGCTCGAGCGCTTTGAGGCGGGGTCCCGCGATGAGGGCTACACCCTCATCGAGTGCCACCTCTACACCGGCCGCACCCATCAGATTCGCGTGCATATGGCGAGCATCAGCCATCCCTGCGTGGGCGACCCGCTCTACGGCATCAGCACGCGCAAGCGCACCGACGTGCGGGCCGACCTCGGACTCACCCGCCAGTTCCTGCACTCCTACCGGCTCTCGCTGGCCCACCCGATGACCGGGGAGCGGCTCACCTTCGCCGACGAGCTCCCCTGGGACCTGGCGGCGGTGCTCGACGAGCTCGCCGACCGCAGCCTCGGCCGCACGCAGACCGGAGCCGCCATCCTCTCCATCATCGAGAACCTACCGCCCGGCGGCCTGCTCGAGCGCGGCGCCTCGGCCTTCGACGGCATCTCCGGCACCTGATTGCGGCGCGTGCGGACGACGGCCCGCCGTTGCGCAGCTGTGGCTGGAAGGCGGGTGGCAAACGGGTACCATGGCCCAAAGGTCAATCCGGCGCCGGGCCCTTCCGGTGCCGGAGCATCTTGAGGGAGAGTGACTATGGCTGACGATGAGAGCAAGGACGCCTTAGAGGACGCCGGCGCCGACGGCGCCGCAGAAGAGGGGGCACGCCAGGCAGGGCGGTCGGAGGAGGCGCCGGAGGCGGCCTCGGCCGCACAGCCGGCAGGGGATGCGGACGCTACCCGCGCCTCTCTTGCCAAGGCGTCCGCCGCAAAGCCCAGGCGATTGCGGCTCTCAGCCTTCTCGCTTGTCATCGGAATGGTCATCGGCGCAGCGGCGGTGGTCGTCGCCATGCTTGCGGCGGGGCGCCTCACCACCCCGGTCCTCTCGGCGGGCCCCCAGGTAGAGGGCCGCACCCAGGCGGGCACCACGGCGGTCACCCGCGACCAGCTCGACCGCACCGTGGTGGGGACGTGCACCTATAAGGGCAAGGCCACCGACATCACCGCCGCCCAGGTGGTGAGCATGTACACCGGCATCGACAACGACCTCAATGCCAATGACTCCAACCTCTACGACCTGCCCACTGCCGACCAGGTGCTCTCCTATGCCCGCGGGCTGGTGCTCGACACCGAGGCGCAGGCTCAGGGGTACTCCGCCTCCGATGACGAGTGCCTGCAGTATCTGGCCTCGCTGACCGGCAACCAGGCCATCACCTACGCGAGCGCCTCGCAGCAGCTGGGCCTGTCCGTCGAGGAGATCAAGACCGTGGCGGCCCGCACCGTGCGCCTGCAGAAGCTCGAGCAGGCGGTGACGGGCGAGACAAGCATCCCCGCTCAACCCCAGCAGCCCGACGCGCCCAGCGTCGGGGACGGGCAGGACGCGGCGGACGTGGCTTCGGCTAACTACAAGGCCTACGTTCAGGCTCTTATCGCCAACGATTACGACTTCACCTCGAATACCTGGACTAACGAGCAGAGCCCGTATCGCTCGGCGCTCTCCGGCTTTGACCTGACGGCCGGCGAGTACACCTACGGGTGCGCCGAGGCGGCGTACGGGGTGGCGGCGCAGCAGTACTACAATGCCGCCACCGCTGCCAACTCGGCCTGGTCGAGCTACGTGAACGACCTCTTCAGCAGGGCTGGATTGAGCATTTACCTGCTGGAATACGGCAACTGAGAAGACGTTGGGCGCGGTGTCGCATGCGTGGGTCGGCCCGACCGGAGAGCTTGCGCTTCCCGCCCCGTCGCCCATCCTGTCACCCGCGTAGTATCGGTGATAGGATAGACTCGTTATAGCTAAGTAATACTTTTTACGCGACGCGGGGGTCATATCTCGTGGACATCAGGGGCTTGCAATACTTCATCAGTGCGGCGGAGTGCTTGAACTTCACCCGCGCCGCTCGCGAGTGCTACATCACCCAGACCGCGATGAGCTTGCACATCGCCAAGATGGAGAAGGAGTTGGGGTTCCAGCTCTTCTCGCGCAAGAACCATGTGGTCAAGCTGACTCCCGCCGGCAAGGACTTCTACGTTCGGGCGCAGCGCATCGTGCGCTCGTACGAGGAGGCGGTCCAGCACGGCTTGGACACCGCCAGCGGCAACGAGACCGGCGCCAGCATCATCGTGCCCAGCGTCTACGAGGGGCTGCTCATCATGCCGGCGCTGCATAAGTACAAGAAGTCGCACCCCGGATACCGGGTGGCGGTGCGCATCGTCGACCTGCGGGCCATTCCCGAGGCGCTGCGTCAAGGTGAGGCCGATCTGGGCATCTGCTGGCCGTACGACGTGGTCGACGACGGCACTTTCGAGACGGTCGACCTGTTGAGCGGGCCGTGCGACGCGGTCGTGAGCACGGACAACCCGCTTGCGGAGGAGGAGGCGGTCGAGGCCACCACGTTGTCCAACGAGCGGGTGGCGGTGCTCGAGCCGCAGGGAATGCCGAGCGACTACCGCGAGATGCGCAGCCGGTTTGAGCGCGGGGGTTTCATCTTTGGCTCAAAGACGGTGGCGCACAACACCGAGGAGCTCTTCCTCATGGTCGCCTCGGACGAGGCGGTGGGCGTGCTGCCCTCGTACCTCTCGGAGTTTGCCCCCGCCAATGTGGTCTTCAAACCGTTTGCGGCGTCGGAGGGGGAAGATCTCATGGCGACCACCTCGCTCATCTTTGCCGCCGGAGAGATCAACAACACGGTCCGCGAACTTGCCGACGTCATCATCAGCCACTTCAAGGGCTATGCCCACTCCATAGTCAACAGCGGCCAGGGACATGACGCCTCTGCCGAGGACGGGGAGTAAGGCGCAATACGCCCGGTGGGAGTAAGGGACTGCGCGGTCGCGCTGCGCGTCCAGCTCCCCCGCGGTTCGGCAGCCCGCCGCTCCAGCTTTTGACGGCTTTGACCAGAGAACGCCGTTACGTCGACGCTCCGCTCCAGCTTTTGACGGCTTTGGCCAAAGCCGGCGCCCCGAGAGGCGCCGCGGGGAGGCATGCAAAAGTGCAGCCGCAGGTAGGCGCCTTGCCGGTCCCGCCGGCCGCGCCGCGGCGGGCCGGGCGCCCGGCCAAAGCCGTCAAAAGTTGGAGCGGCACCGGGAAGCGCGGGACTTTCCCCGGCGGGGCCCGGCCGCGAGCGGGCGCCTCCGTCAAAGGCCCAGGGTCCGCATCGGCGGCGGCGCCCGCTGGCCCCTCCCCAGGGGTCCCGGCGGGGCATCGGCCCGTGCCGGTTCGCGCGGCCGCCGCTGGCCCCTCCCCAGGGTCCCGGGCTGAAGCCTTCGAGTTCTGCTGCATTCGCGACAGCGTGGAGCCGCCGAGCTTCATAATCTTCGCGTTCTTACTTTTCCAGCAGTGGGGGCGGGCCAAATGGCGCCGCGCCGCACAGCGGGGCGTGCCCCCGGTCCTCTCCCTGCACGTACTGCTGGATTTCGAGAATCGCGCTGCGTGGCGAGGGGTGGGACATCACCCCGACCGCCGCGGCTCCCGGTGTCTGACGGCATGCTGTTCCGAGCGCCATCTCGCTTATCTGAACAGGCATAACGGCTAAATTTGGGTTTTCTTGTCAAGGTGTGGGATTGACACGCCCCAAGCGCTGCCCGCTAGTCCATAATGTGACCCAAGGCAACACCCAGGCGGTTGGTCAACGGCAGGCAGCACCTCATTGAAACCCGAAGGAGTTGTTCAAGATGAGAAGCTTTGAGTTCTACGCTCCCACGAAGGTGGTCTTTGGGCCGGGGTCCGAGGAGCGGGCTGGCGAGTTGGTGAAGGAGTTTGGGGGAACCAAGGCGCTGGTCCACTTTGGCGGGCAATCGGCTAAGAGGTCCGGGCTTCTGGACCGTGTGGTCGCGTCGCTCGATGCCCAGGGCATCGGGCACGTTTTATTTGGGGGAGTAGAGCCCAATCCGCGGCTCTCGCTGGTGCGCGAGGGCATCAAGCTGGTCGCCGACGAGGGCATCGACTTCATCTTGGCCGTGGGCGGCGGGTCGGTCATCGACTCGGCCAAGGCTATCGCCTATGGCGCCGCCGATCCTGCTCGAGGCGACGTCTGGGACTTCTACCTGGGCCAGCGCGAGGCCACTGCGGCTATGCCCATCGGCGTGGTGCCCACCGTGGCTGCTACCGGCTCTGAGATGAGCGGCTCCAGCGTCATCACAGAGAACAAGACCGGCACCAAGCGCGGCTACGAGAACAACCTCTCCCGTCCCCGCTTCGCTCTCATGAATCCCGAGCTCACGTTGACCGTCTCGCCATATCAGACCGCCTCGGGGTGCGTCGACATTCTCATGCACACCATGGAGCGCTACTTCAACGCCGCCCAGCCCATGTACACCACCGACCGCATGGCCGAGGCGCTCATGCGCAGCGTCATCTACAACGCCCGCGAGCTCAAGGCCAATCCCGGTGACCTTCAGGCGCGCGCTGAGGTGATGTGGGCAGCCGCGCTCTCGCACAACGACGTCACCGGCCCGCGAGCCTTGGGCGACTGGTCCTGCCACCAGCTCGAGCACGAGCTCTCAGGCATGTTCGACGTGGCCCACGGCGCTGGTCTGGCCGCCATCTGGGGGAGCTGGGCGCGCTTTGTGATGGACGCCAACCCGGCTCGCTTCGAACGCTTTGCCATGAAGGTCATGGACCTCGAGTACCACCCCGAGCAGGGGCGTGACCTGGCGATTCAAGGCATCGAGGCGATGGAGGCATTCTTCCGCGAGCTGGGCATGCCCACCTCCATCCCCGACCTGGGCATCAATCCTTCGGACAAGCAGCTCGAGTGCATGGCCCGCGGCGCCAGCCGCAACGGCACCCGCACCCTCGGCACGTTCCGCGTGCTGACCGAGCAGGACATGCTCGCCATCTATCGCCACGCGATGGGCTAGGGTTTGGCACTGCCCGGCAGCGTGCGCAGATGACGAAGAGGCGCGCCCCGGATGGGCTCCGGGGCGCGCCTTGGGTTACAGGGCTCTGTGCGCGGCAGAAAGAGCGTCCGGGTGCGGTGGTGGCTCCTTCTCGCGCGTCAGAACGCCATGGCCGTGGTAACCACCTGAATCAGGTTGAGGGTGTCCTTGAGCGAGTCGGCATCCAACTCGCCGGGGTTGGTGAAGAGCTTGGTGAGCAGGCCGAACTCGCCTGAGAGGATGTACTCGAGCGCCAGGTCCACGGCGGCGGGGTCGCAGTCCGACATGCGCTGCACCTCGGGGGAGAGCTTGGCCTTGATGGCCTCCTTGAGCTTTCGCGAGAAGGCCGGGTCGCCGTTGTCCCCAAAGAGCACCACCAAGTGGCGCTGGTGTTCAAAGAAGATGCTGCTCAAGCCCTCGAGCTCCTCGTCCAGAGGGCGCTGGACGAGCAGGAACGAGAGCATGGAGTTGGCGTCGCGGTCGCCCACCATGTCCTCGATGAGGTCGTCCTCGATCTGGTCGAGGACCTGCCTGATGTTGTCGAAGTACAAGTAGAAGGTGCCGCGGTTGAAGTCCGCGACGTTGGTGATCTGTTTGACCGTGATATCGGACAGGGGCTTGTGCTCGTAGAGCGACCAGAAGGCCTCTTTGATCCGGTCGATCGTCTCCTGCTTGCCTTGACCAGCCATGGGCCGTCTCCGTCGCGTCTCGTGATTGGTGCGCACCACGTTGGTGCGCCCGCCGTATCTACCGTTCATATTGAACCATAGGGAAACAATTTTACACGAGAGGCGGATTCGCACTTGCATTGCGGCCGGCGGTTCTCTACTGTCTACCAGTGTTAGTCAACACGTTGTTGAGTGGACAACGAGCGACGCGGTTCCCGCACCGAATCCCGATGACTCGGCAGTGGAAACCTCCCCGTACCTTGGGCTAGGGGTGTCGCGAAGGAGGTTTACGCATGGCAAGCATCAAGAGATCCCTGACCGACTACGGCGCGCGCAAGGCTCTGCGCTACGCGATGAAGGACCCTGAGCACAACCTGCTCAAGCTCCTCGACTGGATCGACCGCTTCGATACCAACAACCACTGGGTCGGCCAGCGCAAGGCGTTCCGCAACGTGCTCGAGGACCCGTCCTCCAACTGGTACCAGCTCATCATGCGCACGCTCAAGAACACCGACCCCCACATCATGGAGACCTTCTTCATGAACTTCTTCATGAACGCCGCCATGATCGGTGCCAAGAAGCAGGTCGCGTATCGCGAGAAGTACCACTGCTCCATCCCCTGGGCCATCCTGCTCGACCCCACCAGCGCCTGCAACCTGCACTGCACGGGCTGCTGGGCTGCCGACTACGGCCATCAGCTCAACCTGTCGTATGAGGAGATCTCCGACATCATCGACCAGGGCAACGAGATGGGCACCTACATGTACATCTACACCGGCGGCGAGCCGCTGGTGCGCAAGAAGGACCTCATCCGCCTCTGCGAGGAGCACAACGACTCCATCTTCCTGTGCTTCACCAACGGCACCCTCATCGACGACGAGTTTGCCGCCGAGCTCGCCCGCGTGGGCAACTTCATCCCCGCCATCTCCATCGAGGGCAATGAGCAGACCACCGACTTCCGTCGTGGCGACGGCGTCTACCAGCGCACCATGAAGGCAATCGAGAACCTCAACAACCACCACGTGCCCTTTGGCGTCTCGGTCTGCACCACCAACAAGAACGCCGAGGTGGTCTGCTCCGAGGAGTTCTACGACAAGATGATTGACCTGGGCGTCATCTTCATGTGGTACTTCCTCTACATGCCCACGGGCAAGAACGCCCCCATGGACCTGATGGTCCGTCCCGACCAGCGCGTGCTGATGCACGACAAGATCTGCGGCGAGTTCCGCAAGACCAAGCCGCTGTTTGCCATGGACTTCTGGAACGACGGCGAGATGGTCTACGGCTGCGTGGCCGGCGGCCGCTACTACCTGCACATCAACGCCCGCGGCGACGTCGAGCCCTGCGTGTTCTGCCACTACTCCGACTCCAACATCCGCGAGAAGAGCCTGCTCGAGGCCTACACCTCGCCGCTGTTCCAGGAGTACCACCACGGCCAGCCCTTCTCGGGCAACCTGCTGCGCCCCTGCCCCATGATGGACAACGCCGGCAAGCTCGCCGAGATGGTGGCCCGCACCGAGGCCAAGTGCACGGACTACACCGCCCCCGAGACCGCCCAGGAGCTTTGCGACAAGCTCACCCCCTATGCCGAGGAGTGGAAGCCCGTCGCCGACAAGCTCTGGAGCGACACCAAGGGCTTTGAGCGCCACGTGAAGACCGGCTTCAACGGCACGGTCGAGCCGGAGAACCAGCTCCAGAACCGTCCTGATTACAACACTATGGTCCCGGAGACCGCCAAGGGCGTCACCAACCCCATCTCCCAGGAGGAGCTCGATGCCGCGGCCGCCGCACGCGCTGAGCTGCTGGCTGGCAAGAAGACCGAGATCGAGGTCGAGAACGCTGATTCCATCAAGCAGGAGGCGGCTGTCTAGCCCCAGCCGGCGCCACGCTGGATGAGTCACTCTGAGAAGGGCCCGGCCGCGCCGCCGGGCCCTTCTCATATGCCTGGGATGTTGTCATCGGGTGTCATCGAGAACCGTCCCCAGTGACAGTCCCCAGCGACACCAAAGAGAACCGTCCCCAGTGACGCCCCCGATGACAACATCCCGCAGAGAAGCCGAAGTTCTGAGCTGGATTTGTCCAAACTCTGTCCCATAGAAAACAAGTATTGGTACAATCGGAGAAGTGATGCGTTGGGCTGACGCTAGGCCAGGGGGGTGGAGACGTGCTGCGGGTGGTCATGTGCGACGATGACCCGGCTTCTCTAGAGAAGAATGCCGTCCTTATCGATCGAGTGCGGGTGTGCCATGACCTGAGCTTCACGTTGGAGCAGTTCGATACGCCGCAGCAGCTTCTCTTTGCCTGTCATGACGCCTCCACGATGCCCAACATCGCGGTTCTCGACATCAAGATGCCGGAGATGGACGGGTTCGAGCTCGGTCGCGAGCTGCGCCGGCGGGGCTTTGCCTCAGGGGCCCTCATCTACGTGAGCGAGCTGGACTCCCGCACCTTCGAGGCCTTTGACGTGGGGGCCTTCAACTACGTGGTCAAGCGCGAAGAGGACGAGGAGCGCTTTGAGCGGGTGTTTCTCGAGGCGTACCGCCAGCAGGAGGAGCGCACGCGCGAGTACCTGCTGCTCAACGGCATCACCGAGCGCTGCAACATCGCAATCGACGCGATAAGGTACTTTGAGATCGACAAGCACCTCTGCACCGTCCACTATGGGCGGGACGAGTCCTTCGAGTTTGTGAGCACGCTCGGTCGATTGGAAAACCTGCTGGTAGCTCGCGGTTTCGTGCGCATCCATCGCAGCTTCATGGTCAACTGCGCAGCGGTCAAGCGGTACAGTTTCAAGCAGGTCCTGCTCAAGGACGGCACCGAGCTGCCGGTGGGGCGTCAACGCTACAAACCGTTGAGCGAGGCCATGTTGGCGCTCTCATCGGCCGTGGCGGGGCAGGCGGACGAGGCGGAGTAAGAAGCGAGAGGCTGGGGCATGAGACTTGAGCGCAAAGGGAGGCAGGCGAGGGCAGACGGCCGGCGACGCCGCCGGCTGCTTGTCGCTGCGGTGCTGATGGCGCTTGCGCTCTCGATTTCTCCGCTGGGCGCCCATACCGCCAGCGCGGACACCTGCCCGGCGGGCGGGTGGCACCAGGCGTTGGGCGATCCGGTGCTCGTAACCCCCATCACTGAGAGCAACCCCGAGGGCAAGGTGGCCTACGTCTGCTCCAAATGCGGACAGGCCTTTGGCGAGCAGACCTACACCCATGAGGGGCACGCCTGGGGCGACTGGGAGACGATCAAAGCCCCGACCTGCACTGACGCCGGACTCGCCCAACGGGTGTGCACCTATCGGTCGCATGGCGGCTACGTCGAGCAGAAGACCGTGGCGGCCTTGGGGCACGATGAGGGCGAGACGATCGAGGTCACGGCGCCCACCTGCACCGAACCGGGGCTGAGCCAGCTGGTCTGCACCCGGTGCGGCGCGGTGCTCGCCTCGTATGAGGTGCCGGCGACGGGTCACCAGTGGACCGCGTGGGAGACCGTCCGCGAGCCGAGCGCGGAGGCGGAGGGCTCGATCCAGCGCACCTGCGCCGTCTGCGGCGCGGTCGAGACCGGGGCGGTTCCCGCCACCGGAGCAGCCGTGGACGATGCCGCCGAGGCGGTCCCCGCCGCCCCCGCGGCTGTCGCCGCTGGCGGCCGGGGCTCTGGCGACGGCGGCGCGACGGGTTCAGGCGGAGCTGGCCAGGTCACCCCGACAGGGGAGGATGCGGCTGGGGCTGGGGCGACGGCGGACCAGGCCGTCAGCTTGGCGGTACCGGCGGCCGCCGGGGATAAGGCCGCAGCGGGTCCGGTCGGCGACCCCGTCTCACCTGGCTTCCTAGCCGCGCCCACCCTCTTCGACTTCGTGGTGCTGGCAGCGGCGGCGGTCATCGCGGCGGCGGGGCTTGTCGCCCTGGCGCCGCTCATCGCGCCCGCCCTCTGGGTCAAGCGCCGTCGCGCGCAGGCGCTCCAGGCCTTCTGCCAGAGGATGGGGAGGTAGCGCACCGTGCACATCACGCTGGCCCACACCCTGAGCGTGCTGGTGCTCGTCGCCGTGATAGCGGGGCTGCTCCTGCTGCGACGCGCTCTCAAGCGCACCCTGGACGATGCCGAGGGGGCGCTCGGCATTGCCACCGCGGGCGCGCTCGAGACCATGCCGGGGGCGTTGGCCGCACCCGGGGACGCGCAGGCCCCATCTGCCGCCCAAACGGTCTGCGTCTCGGGAGCGGAGGCGGAAGGGGACTCCCACCTCTAACCGATACGCACCCCTCAGCCTCAAACCCTCAACCCGAGCGTGCTACAATCTGCGCGGACCTTTAAGTGCGGCCCAGAGAGACCGACAAGGCATAACTTCATAGCTCGCACACCTCAAACCGCAAACTCAGCGGGTGCGCTCCGGAGAAGCCTCTGTCGGTGTCAAACCGAGGAGGCCTTTTTCATCGGGGGGCTTCTCGCAAAGACGGGCTGCATGCGCGTCCTCGGAAGCTGCGGCTTTCAGAGAAGTCGGGATGAGCCCCGCGCCGCGGGGCGTGACCGTGGAGGAGGGGTCGTGTCGGGCTTCACCGCAAAGAACGTCATCATGGACGAGGCGGCCATGAACCGCGCACTCATCCGCATCGCCCATGAGATCGTGGAGGCCAACGAGGGGGCGTCCAACCTCGCCCTGGTGGGCATCGTCGCCAGGGGCGACGTCCTCGCCCGCAAGCTGGCCGGCCTCATCGAGGAGATAGAGGGCGTGAAGGTGCCGGTGGGCACCCTCGACATCAGCTTCTACCGTGACGATGTGGCGGTCTACCTCTCTCCCGAGATCCAGGCCACCAACATCCCCTTTGACGTCACCGGCAAGGTGATCGTGCTGGTTGACGACGTGCTCTACACCGGCCGCACCATCCGCAGCGCCCTGAACGCCATTATGGACTTTGGGCGGCCGGCCGCCATCAGGCTGGCGGTGCTGGTTGACCGCGGGCACCGGGAGCTTCCCATCCGGGCCGACTACGTGGGCAAGAACGTGCCCAGCTCGCACAGCGAGACGGTGCGCATCTTCCTCTCGGAGGTCGACGGCCGCAGCGCGGTTGAGATCGGCGACCGGGCACCCGGCGAGCGCGCGAGCGCCGCGCCGCTTCCCGGCGGCCCAGCTGCGCATGTCGGGCTGGCAGGCAAGCGCGGACAGGAGGGGGAGTAGATGCTGCTCTCGACCAAGCACCTTATCGACACGGAGTTTCTGACCCTGGAGGACATCGCCCTCATCCTCGACACGGCAAAGAGCTTCGAGGAGGTCAACCGCAGGACCATCAAGAAGCTGCCCACCCTGCGCGGCCGCACGGTGGTCTCGCTCTTCATGGAGCCCTCCACCCGCACCAAGTCCAGCTTTGAGATAGCCGCGCGGCGCCTGTCAGCCGACATCCAGGGCTTCTCCGCAAGCTCTAGCTCCACCGTCAAGGGCGAGAGCCTGGTCGACACCGCCAAGACCCTGAACGCCATGGCCTGCGACGCGGTCATCGTGCGGGCCAAGGCGGCCGGCACCCCGGCGGTGCTGGCGCGCACCATGGACGCCCACATCATCAACGGCGGCGACGGCAAGCACCGCCATCCCACCCAAGCCCTGCTCGACGCCTATGCCCTGCGCAAGCACCTGGGCTTCGAGGGGCTGGCGGGCTTTGAGGGGCTCAAGGTGGGCATCGTGGGCGACGTGGCCCACTCCCGGGTGGTGGGGTCGCTCGCCCCGCTGCTCGCCCGCCTGGGCTGCCAGGTGACGCTCATCGCCCCGCCCACCCTGATGCCTGCCAGGCCAGAGGTGCTCGGCTGCAGCTACACGCCCTATCTGGACGAGGTGCTGCCCCAGCTGGACGTGGTCTACATGCTGCGCATCCAGCTCGAGCGGCTGGAGGACGCTCCGCTGCCGAGCCTGCGCGAGTACGCCATGCTCTACGGCATCGACCGCGCCCGCATGCAGGCCATGAAGCCGGGCGCCGTCATAATGCACCCCGGCCCGGTCAACCGCGGGGTGGAGCTTGCCTCAGAGGCGGTCGATACATCCAAGAACCTCATCCTGGACCAGGTCAACGCGGGTGTGAGCATCCGCATGGCGGTCCTCTACCTGCTGCTGGGAGGCGACGAGAATGTCACTGCTGCTTAAGGGCGCACACGCCATCGACCCGTCCGCCGCGCTCGACGCGACGGTCGACGTCCTCATCGCCGAGGGCGCGGTGGCCCAGGTGGGCGAGGACCTCGCCGCCCCCGAGGGCGCCCGCGTCATCGACTGCGCGGGCAAGGTGCTCGTCCCCGGCCTGACCGACGTCCACGTGCACTTCAGGGATCCCGGTCTGGAGTACAAGGAGACCATCCTCACCGGCAGCCAGGCAGCCGTGCACGGCGGGTTCACGGACGTCGCCCCCATGGCCAACACCAAGCCGGTCATCGACAACGGGGCAGCCGTCTCGGCCATCGTCGAGAAGGGGCGCGCCGCCGCCTGCCACATCCATCCGGTGGGCGCCTGCACCAAGGGGCTCAAGGGCGTCGAGCTCGCCGAGATGGGCGACATGGCAGCCGCCGGCGCGGTGGCCTTCTCGGACGACGGCAAGGGCATCCAGAACTCCGGCATGATGCGCCGCGTGATGGACTACGCCAAGATGTTCAACAAGGTGGTCATGGCTCACGAGCAGGATGCCGGGCTGGTTGAGAACGGCCAGGTCAACGAGGGCGACGCCTCCACCAGGCTGGGGCTTGCCGGATGGCCGGCGGCGGGCGAGGAGGCGATGATCGCCCGCGACATAGAGATCCTGCGCCTGACCGGCGGACGCCTGCACCTGCAGCACGTGACCACCGCCCACGGCATCGAGCTGGTGCGGCAGGCAAAGGACGAGGGTCTGGACATCACCTGCGAGGTGACGCCCCACCACCTGTTCCTCAACGAGGACGACCTCACCGCGGACTACGACACCAACCTCAAGATGAACCCGCCGCTGCGCACGCGGGCCGACAACGAGGCCCTCATCGAAGCCCTCATCGACGGCGTGGCGGACGTCGTGGCCACCGACCACGCTCCGCATGCGGCTCACGAGAAGGCGCTCGAGTTTGAGCACGCGCCCTTCGGCACCACCGGCCTGGAGACCGCCCTGCCGCTGATGCTCACCAATCTGGTGGCCACCGGGCGCCTGAGCTGGAACCGCCTGGTCGAGGTCATGGCCCTTGAGCCGCGGCGCATCCTGGGCGTCGATCCGGTCTCCGTCGCCGTCGGCAGTGCCGCCGACCTGACCCTCATCGACCCCGAGACGCCCCTCACCGTCACTCCCGAGTACTTCAAGAGCAAGTCCGCAAACAGCGCGTTTCTCGGACAGCACCTGCGCGGGGCGGCATCGCTCACGATTGTGGGCGGCGCCATCGCCTGGGAGGCGTAGGCACTGCGTCGCCGGCGCGCCCTGAGGGGCGCCCGGCATCGAGCACCGGCCCAAACGACTTCTGATTGAAAGAAGGCAGCACGTGGCAGAGCAGTACAGCACTCCGGCAAAGCTCGTCTTGGAAGACGGCACCTGCTTTGAGGGATGGGCCTGCGGCGCAGCGGGCGAGTCGGCGGGCGAGGTCTGCTTCAACACCTCGCTCACCGGCTACCAGGAGGTCATCTCCGACCCCAGCTACGCCGGGCAGATCGTGACCATGACCTACCCCCACATCGGCAACTACGGGGTCAATGACGCCGACCTCCAAAACGACAAACTCTTCCTGTCCGGCCTGGTGGTGCGCAGCATGTGCTACACGCCCAGCAACTTCAGGGCCACCTCCACCCTGCCGGCGCTTCTCGAGGAGGCCGGCATTGTGGCCATCGAGGGGGTGGACACCCGCGAGCTCACCCGGCACATCCGCGACCACGGCGCCATGCGGGCCGTCATCTCCACGGTCGACCTCGACGACCAGAGCCTTCTCGCCAAGGCGCGGGCCAGCCGCTCCCTGGTGGGCCGCAACCTGGCGGGAGAGGTGAGCCATCCCGCGGTGGAGGTCTTCCCGGCCCTCGACCGCGACGGCCGACCGTCGGCCACGCCCCGCTACCGGGTGACGGCCGTGGACTGCGGGCTCAAGCGCGGCATCCTGCGCGGGCTGCAGATGAGCGGCTGCGAGGTGACCCGCGTGCCGTGGGACACGCCGGCCCAAGACATTCTGGAGCGAGAGCCCGACGGGGTCTTCTTCTCCAACGGCCCGGGCGATCCCGAGCCGGTCGAGACCACCTACCAGACGGTGCGCGAGCTGGTGGGCGTGAAGCCTATCTTCGGCATCTGCCTGGGACACCAGATGATCACCCTGGCGGCCGGCGGCGCCATCGAGAAGCTGCCCTTTGGACACCACGGCGGCAACCAGCCGGTCATGAACCTGCGCACCGGGGTGGTCGAGATCACCTCCCAGAACCACGGGTTCGGGCAGGTCTTCTCCTCGATGGGGCCGATCGTCCCCGAGCTCTCCGGCGGCGAGTCCTCCCACCACGATGACCTGCGCTTCTGGAGCGAGCGCCGGATCGCACCGGTGGTCAACAACGAGCGCTACGGCCGCATCCAGCTCACCCACGTCAACCTCAACGACGGCACCGCCGAGGGCATGGCCTTCCTCGACCAGCCCGTGTTCTCGGTCCAGTACCACCCCGAGGCGAGCCCCGGCCCCTCCGACGCGAGCTACCTCTTCGAGGCGTTCTGCAGGCTCATGGACGGGCGGTCGGACTTCCTCGACATCAACACCACCGGCAACCGCATGGAGCGCGAGTACCTCTCCAGCTCCTCCATCCTCGCAAAGGAGGCGAGGTAGATGCCTCGTCGCGACGACATCAAGAAGATCCTCCTCATCGGCTCGGGCCCCATCGTCATCGGTCAGGCCTGCGAGTTCGACTACTCGGGCACCCAGGCCTGCAAGGTGCTCATGGAGGACGGCTACGAGGTGGTGCTCGTCAACTCCAACCCGGCCACCATCATGACCGACCCGGCGGTCGCTACCCGCACCTACGTCGAGCCCATCACCCCCGAGTTCCTGAAGAGGATCATCGAGATCGAGAAGCCCGACGCCCTGCTGCCCAACATGGGCGGTCAGACCGGCCTCAACTCGGCGGTCGAGCTGGCCAAGAGCGGCTACCTGGCCGAGCACGGCGTGGAGCTCATCGGCTGCTCGCTGGACGCCATCGAGCGCGGAGAGGACCGCAAGAGGTTCATCGAGACCATCGAGGGCATCGGCCTGCACTGCGCCCGCAGCGGCTACGCCTACTCGGTGGCGGATGCCGAGAAGATCGCCTCCGAGCTCGGGTTTCCGGTGGTGCTGCGCCCCAGCTTCACGATGGGAGGCGCCGGCGGCGGCATCGCCTACAACATCCAGGAGCTGCGCGACATCGTGGCCCAGGGCCTCGACCTCTCCCCTGAAAACGAGGTGCTGGTGGAGGAGAGCATCATCGGTTGGAAAGAGTACGAGATGGAGGTCATGCGCGATAAGGCCGGCAACGGCATCGTGGTGTGCTCCATCGAGAACTTCGACGCGATGGGCGTGCACACCGGCGACTCGGTGACGGTGGCCCCGGCCCAGACCCTGACCGACGTCGAATATCAGCACATGCGCACCGCCTCGCTGGCCATCCTGGAGGCGGTGGGGGTGGAGACCGGCGGCTCCAACGTGCAGTTTGCCGTCAACCCCAAGGACGGGCGCCTCATCGTCATCGAGATGAACCCCCGCGTCTCCCGCTCCAGCGCCCTGGCCTCCAAGGCCACCGGCTTCCCCATCGCCAAGGCGGCGGCCAAGCTGGCGGTGGGCTACACCCTCGACGAGATCGTGAACGACATCACCAAGGCCACCCCGGCCTGCTTCGAGCCCTCGATCGACTACGTGGTGGTCAAGGTCCCGCGCTTCACCTTTGCCAAGTTCCACGGCACCGACGAGACGCTCACCACCCGCATGAAGAGCGTGGGCGAGGCCATGGCCATCGGCCGCACCTTCGACGAGGCCCTGGGCAAGGCCATGCGCTCGCTCGAGAACGGCCGCGCGGGACTGGGCGCCGACGGCAAGGACTCCTTTGACGACACCCACTTCAAGACCAAGCTCACCACCCCCACCGAGGAGCGCATCTACTACATGGCCGAGGCCCTGCGCCGCGGCTACGGGGTGGACGAGGTGAGCCGGCTCACCGGGGTCGACCCCTGGTTTGTGGGGCGCCTCCAGCACATCGTGGACGTCGAGCACCTGGTGAGCCTGAAGCGCCTGCCCGGTCTGACCAGGCAGGACCTGCGCCTCGCCAAGGAGACCGGCCTGTCCGACGTGCAGATCGCCTACCTCACCGGCTCTGACGAGAAGTCCGTGCGCGCCCGCCGCAAGGAGCTGGGCGTGGTGCCCACCTTCAAGACGGTCGACACCTGCGCCGCCGAGTTCCAGGCCCGCACCAGCTACCACTACAAGACCTACGAGGGCACCGAGTCCGAGATAAAGCCCTGCGACAAGCCCAAGGCCATGATCTTGGGCGCCGGCCCCAACCGCATCGGCCAGGGCATCGAGTTTGACTACTGCTGCGTCCATGCCGCCTACGCCCTGCACGACATGGGCTACGAGACCATCATGGTCAACTGCAATCCGGAGACCGTCTCAACCGATTACGACACCTCCGACCGCCTCTACTTCGAACCCCTCACGTACGAGGACGTGATGGACATCGTAGACGTGGAGCACCCGGACGGCGTGGTGGTCACCCTGGGCGGCCAGACCCCGCTCAAGCTCGCCCAGAGCCTCGAGGACGAGGGCGTCACCATCATGGGCACCAAGCCCGCGGCCATCGACCTGGCCGAGGACCGCGATAAGTTCTCGGCGCTGCTCGACGACCTCAAGATCGCCTACCCCGCCTCCGGCGTGGCCAACGACCCCGACGAGGCCAAGGCGGTGGCCGCCCGCATCGGCTATCCGCTGCTGGTGCGCCCCAGCTACGTGCTGGGCGGGCGGGGCATGGTCATCGCCTACGACGAGGCCTACCTCATGAAGCACCTGACCGAGGCCGCACAGGTGACCCCCGACCACCCGGTCTACCTCGACAGCTTCCTGGAGGACGCGATCGAGTGCGACGTGGACGCCCTCTGCGACGGCACCGAGGTCTACGTGGGCTCCATCCTCGAGCACATCGAGGAGGCGGGCATCCACTCGGGCGACTCCGCCTGCTGCACGCCCCCCTTCACCTTCTCCACCCGCCTGGTCAACGCCCTGCGCGAGTGCACCCGCAAGCTGGCCCTGGCGGTGGGCACGGTGGGCCTGGTCAACGTCCAGTTTGCCATCAAGGACATGACCATCTACGTGATCGAGGTCAACCCTCGCGCCAGCCGCACGGTGCCCTTTGGCTCCAAGGCCACGGGGGTCCCGCTCGCCAAGTGCGCGGCCCGCATCATGGCGGGCGAGAAGATCGCCGACCTGCACCTGCCCCCCGAGGACCGGACGCTCGACCACTACTCGGTCAAGGAGGCGGTCATGCCCTTCGGGCGCTTCCCCGGCGCCGATGTGATCTTAGGGCCCGAGATGAAGTCGACCGGCGAGGTGATGGGCATCGCCAACGACTTCCCAGCCGCCTACGCCAAGGCGGAGCTCGCCATCGACTACTCGCTGCCCACCGGCGGCACGGCCTTCATCAGCGTCAACGACGACGACAAGCGCGAGGTGCTGCACGTAGCCCGCGACCTGAAGAACCTCGGCTTCTCGCTCATCGCCACCGAGGGGACCGCCCGGGCGCTCAAGGCGGCCGGCATCCCCGTCGAAGCGGTCAACAAAGCCAGCGAGGCCCGGCCCAACATCCTCGACCGGGTGGCCAACGGCGAGGTCGACCTGATCGTCAACACGCCCTACGGGCAGGAGACCCGCTCCGACGGCTACCAGCTGCGCAGCGCCGCCGTGCGCTACGGCATCTGCTATGTGACCACCATGAGCGCCGCCAACGCCATGGTCCTGGCCATCACCGCCGCGCAGGACGGCAGGCTCGAGCCGCACGCCCTGCAGGACCTGGACCAGTGGGAGCCTGCGAAGCCCACCCCTGAGGAGATGGTGCGCAAGTGAGCGACAGCGCGATGCCGGGGAGCTTGGACGGACTTCGCTCCCAGATGACGGCCTTCTCCGACCTCGGTGCCGGAGATCTGGGCACATCGATGAGCGACGAGTACGAGTGCGGCTGGCTTCCCGGTCGCGCCCGCCCCGTGCTCGAGGCCTGCCTGGTGACCGCCAACACGCACCTCGCGGGCAAGAACTTCATGATGACCCTGGCGGCACCCCTCACCGCGCAGATGGCGCTGCCGGGCCAGTTTGTGAACCTGCGCCTTCTCCAAGAGCGCGACTCGGTGCTGCGGGTGCCCATCAGCATCTACCAGACCCATCCCGAGACGGGACGTATCGACCTTGTCTACCAGGTGCTGGGCAACTCCACCAACCTGATGAGCCGGATGGAGGCGGGCGAGGGGGCAGACCTGGTGGGTCCCCTCGGCCGGGCCTGGACCCAGTCGGGGGTCATTGCCGGCGTCCCCAAGACGGCGCTGCTCGTGGGCGGCGGCCTGGGGATGGCTCCGCTGGCAACGCTGGCCGAGGTGCTGGCGGCGGCCGGCACCAAGGTCGACGTCATCGTGGCGGCGGCCACCAAGAAGCTGCTGCTCGCCCGCCGGCGGGCGGAGGCGGTTGCCTCGCAGGTGCTCATCGCCACCGATGACGGCAGCGAGGGCGACCACGGCTTTGCCTCGGTGCCGCTTGAGCGCCTGCTCGAGAAGGGCCGGCGCTACGAGTACGCGGCGGTCTGCGGTCCGACGCCCATGATGCGGGCCTGCGCAAAGCCGCTGGTGGCCGCCGGCATCCCCACTGAGGTGAGCATGGAGCGCCTGATGGCCTGCGGGGTGGGCGCCTGCCTGTCATGCATCGTCCCCCAGCGCTCGGGCGAGTCGCTGCGGGCCTGCGTCGACGGCCCGGTGATGGACGCTTCGGAGGTGGCGTGGGATGAGCTCTGAGGTCAAGCTGGCCGTCAACCTGGGCGGCCTGGAGATGAAAAACCCGGTGACTTGCGCTTCGGGCACCTTTGGCATCGGGCAGGAGTACGGCGACTTCGTGGACCTGGAGTCCCTCGGCGCCATCACCTCCAAGGGGGTGAGCGCCGTCGCCTGGAAGGGAAACCCCTATCCTCGCATCGCCGAGACGCCCTCGGGCCTGCTCAACACCATCGGGCTGCAAAACCCGGGGGTGGAGGCGTTCTGCTCGCAGAAGCTGCCCTGGCTCTCCCGCTTCACCACCCCCCTGATCGTCAACGTGGCCGGACATTCCATCGATGAGTACGTGGCGGTCATCGAGCGCCTCGAGCGGGAGCCGCGGGTCGCCGCCTACGAGGTCAACATCAGCTGCCCCAACGTGGACGCCGGCGGCCTGGCGCTGGGGACCGACCCGGTGCTTGCCGCGCAGGTGACGCGCGCGTGCCGCGAGTGCACCGCCCGGCCGCTCATCGTCAAGCTGACCCCCAACGTGACCGACGTGGCAGCCATCGCCTGCGCGGTGGAGGAGGCGGGGGCCGATGCCGTCTCGCTGATCAACACCCTGAAGGGCATGTCCATCGACGCGCACCGACGGCGTCCCCGTACCTCCCGCCCCGTGGCGGGGCTCTCCGGCCCTGCCATCAAGCCGGTGGCCCTGGCCATGGTCTGGCAGGTGCACCAGGCCGTGAGCCTGCCCATCCTGGGGATGGGCGGCATCCGCACCGGGACCGACGCGGTCGAGTTCATGCTGGCCGGCGCCACCGCGGTGGCGGTGGGTACCGGCAACTTCTCCAACCCGCGCGCTACCGCCGAGGTCATAGAGGGCATCGAGGACTTCTGCCGGGCAGAGGGCGTGACGGACGTGAACGAGTTGATCGGAGGCCTGCAATGCTAGAGGGAGCGGCAGCGGCGCTTGGTACCGCCCCGGCGGATCGCGTCATCGTGGCCCTGGACTGCTCGGAGGATGAGGCGTACGCCCTGGCAGACCGCTTGGCTGGGACCGCCACCTTCCTCAAGGTGGGGATGACGCTCTACTACTCGGCCGGCCCGCTGGTCGTGCGTCGCCTGCGCGAGCAGGGATTCAAGGTCTTCGTCGACCTCAAGCTCCATGACATCCCCCATCAGGTGGAGGGGGCGGCCCGCTCGCTTGCCCAGGTGGGCGCCGAACTCATGACCGTGCATGCCAGCGGGGGAGCGGAGATGATGCGCGCCGCCCTGGCCGGGGCGAGCGCCGGAGACGCGGGCCGCCGCGCCGGGGTCGACCGGCCGGCGGTCATCGGGGTCACGGTGCTCACCAGCATGAGCGACCAGGACCTTGCCAGCGTTGGCGTCTCCCGCACAGCGGCGGAGCAGGTCCGGAGCCTGGCCGGGCTGGTAGGTGGGGCAGGCCTCGACGGGGTGGTCTGCTCGCCTCGGGAGGCTTCGCTCATGCGCCGGGCGTTGGGCCCGGGCGCCCTGGTCGTGACCCCCGGAGTGCGTCCGGCCGGATCGGCAAGCGACGACCAGCAACGGGTGGCGACGCCGGCCAAGGCCATCGGGGACGGGGCCTCGCACCTGGTGGTGGGGCGTCCCATCACCCGGTCGGCAGACCCCCTGTCCGCGTTCAACGCCATCGTGGAGGAGGTTGCTTCAGCCCTCTAGGGAGGCTTGAGACAGGTGTCTCGTCTCCCCTCTGGAGCCAGAAAAACTGCTGGTTGGAGCCGTGGATAAGGCTTGTACCTGCACAATTGGGAGAGAATTGCAAGGCCTTTCACGGAAAACCACGATTTACCTGCATAAATGAGATATCTTGCCAGTTGCAGCCGAGAAAAGATGTTTGCAGGGAAAATTACACCGTGCGGAGTTTGAACCTGCTTGCACCTCGGTTTTGGTGCGCTATCATACGCAAAGCATGATTCGCTGCAGGGAGCCATAGGGGTTACCTGTTTTATCAGAGAGGAGGCTCCGACGATGCCACTTCCCACGCTGTCGGACAAAGATCGTAAGAAGGCGCTTGAAAAGGCCGCCCAGGCTCGTCATGAGCGTGCTGAGCTTCAGAAGAAGATCAAGTCTGGCGAGATGAGCCTCAAGAAGGTTCTCGATCAGGCTGACGATCCCATCATCGGTCGCATGAAGGTCCGCACCCTGCTCGAGAGCCTGCCTGATTACGGCAAGGTCCGCGCAGCAAAGGTGATGGAGGAGCTTCAGATTTCCGAGAGCCGCCGCGTCAAGGGCCTCGGCAAGCGCCAGCGCGAAGAGCTGCTCGCTCGCTTCAAGTAACCGATGCAGCCTGAGGATATCCGCGGCCGCAAAGGCAATCTCTTTGTGATCTCCGGGCCTTCGGGAGCTGGGAAGGGCACGCTCCTCGAGCGTGCCCTTCCTCAAGTTCAGGGGGCATGGAACTCGATATCTTGCACGACCCGGGCGCCGCGCGGGCATGAGGTCGATGGCCGCGAGTACCACTTCATGACGGAGGGCGCCTTCATCAAGCTGCGCGATGAGGGCGGGCTGCTGGAGTGGGCCCAGGTCCACGACCATTTCTACGGCACTCCGCGCCGTCCGGCCGAGGAGCATATCGCCGCAGGCTATCAGGTCATCCTTGAGATTGACGTGCAAGGGGCCATGCAGGTGCGTCAGAGCTATCCGGCCGCCTGCCTGATCTTCATAGCCCCGCCGTCGCTCGAGGAGCTTGAGCGGCGTCTGATCGGACGGGGCACCGAGACCCCCGACGAGGTTCAGGTCCGTCTCGGCAACGCCCGGACGGAGATGGGACGGCGCAGCGAATACGATTACGTCATCGTGAACGATGACATCACCCGGGCCAGCGATGAGCTCGTCTCCCTCATGGAGGCGCGCGCCCGCGGCAGTGAGGAGCGTTAGTCAATGTCGATCGTCGAGCCTGATATCAACACCCTTCTTGACAAGACCGAGCAGGACAAGTTCCTGCTCTGCACCCTTGCGTACAAGCGCGCCCGCGACATCAACGACATGATGCGCGGCCAGCATGAGCGCGCCGTCGCCCTGCAGAGCGTGAGCGAGATCGCCGAGCTCTCCAGCCGCAAGCCGCTGTCCCTGGCCATGGAGGAGATCGCCCGCGGCGAGGTCTCCTATGACGCCGAGGCCCTCCACGCGCAGGAGCAGTAGGCTTGTTCGAGCGCGTTTGTCTCGTCCACTACCATGAGCTGGGCCTGAAGGGCCGTAACAGAGCAGTCTTTGAGCACCGCCTGGTTGACAACCTCAAGGCGGTCCTCTCTCCGTATGCAGTGAGCGACGTCCGCCGCATCTCGGGACACCTGCTGGTGGAGGTCACGAGTGAGGAGCAGATCGAGGACATCGCCGCGCTGATTCGCCAGACCCCGGGGGTGGCGCGCTGCTCGGTGGGGTGGCGCACCGCGCGCACCATGGACGACATCAACCGGGCGGCCGCCCTGGCCTTGGCTGGCTGCGAGCCGTGCGCCAGCTTCAAGGTCATCGCCCGTCGCTCAAACACGGACTTCCCCATCGACTCGATGCAGCTCAACCGCGATGTGGGCTCGTACTTGCACGAGGTTGCGCCTGACAAGGCCATCATCATGCGCGACCCGGACGCCAAGGTCCACGTGGACGTCGTGCAGGGCAGCGCCTACGTCTACGCCGAGAGCGATCCGGGCGTCGGGGGCCTGCCGGTGGGTTCGTCGGGCAAGGTCTGCTGCCTGCTCTCGGGCGGCATCGACTCGCCGGTCGCCACCTGGCGCCTGATGCGCCGGGGCGCGGTGGCCGTGGGAGTGCACTTCTCGGGGCGTCCCGAGACCTCGGCCTCGAGCGAGGAGATTGTCGACCAGCTTGCCGACGCCCTGGCGCCAGCCGCCGGGCTGGGGCGCGTCTACGTCGTGCCGTTTGGGTCTTACCAGCGGCAGATCGCCGCTACGTGCGATCCCGACCTGCGTGTGATCCTCTACCGTCGCCTGATGTTTGCGGTGGCGGAGCGCATCGCCCGCATCGAGCACGCCAAGGCGCTGGCCACCGGCGAGAGCCTGGGCCAGGTGGCCAGCCAGACCCTCGACAACATCGCCGCCGTCGACCAGGTGGTCTCGATGCCCGTGTTGCGGCCGCTCATCGGCAATGACAAGCAAGAGATCATCGCCGAGGCCCGCAAGCTGCGCACCTACGACATCTCCGTGCAGGACCATGCCGATTGCTGCACGCTCTTCATGCCGAGAAACCCCGAGACGCACGCCCGCTTGGACCGGGTTCTGGAGGCCTGGGAGGCGCTGCCCCACGACGAATGGGTGGAGCGCATCCTCGATGAGGTGGAGTGGCGCACGTACCCCTGCCCGGCCTACCGTCCGCCGCGGCGCTGGCGTCAGCCCGTGCGCACTTCCGCCGACGTGCAGGCGGCTGAAGGGTAGGGGGTCCGCCTCATGAAGAACCTGCTGGTGGCCCTTGTTCGTTCGGCCCTGTTTCTGGTCGCCTGGGTTTTGGCGACCGTGCTGTGCCAGCGTTTGATGGTCTATGCCCCGGCGCTGGCGTCCCTCTCCGGAGCCCAGGGGGCCCTGCGCAACCAGCTTTGCGCGCTCGTGCCCGCCCTGCTGCTCTCCTGGGTGTTCGGGTTTATCGACACCGACGCCCACGGCAACGGCACGTTGGCCCTGGGGCGTCTGCGCGGGGGCACGGTGGGCTTCCTGGTGGGGTTCACCCTCATCCTCCCCGTCATCATCCTGGTCTTCTCGGGCGCCTGCTCCATCGAGCCCGCCACCATCATGCCCGATAGCGGCGTGGCGACCGGCTTGGGGCTGAGCGTGCCGCTGGGCGCGGCAGAGGGCCCGGGCGTGGCCGCGGTGTCAGAGCCCCTCAAGGGCCTTGCCTGGTGGATCGTCTACCTGGCTGCCGTGGCCGCCACCGAGACGATCATCTCCTTCGGCTACGTCTTCTCGGTTCTCCAGGCGCGCTCTGGCGACGTCTCCGCGGTCATCGTGTCCACCTTGGTCTTCTTAGGCGTCACCTATCAGAGCATTCCCCTGTCGGCGACGGGCGCCGCGGTCTGCGTGGCAGTCTCCCTCCTGCTCTCGCTGGTGGGGCTGGAGTCCGGAGGGCTGCTCGCACCCTTCGCGACTCGCTTCTTCTACCTGCTGGTGGCCCGCATGGGCTTTGGCGTGGCGCTGACCTCTGCTGCCTGCCCGAGCCTCTTTCCGCTCAGCACCAGGGGGGAGGGCTCCCTCTTTGGGGTGGTGACCGTGCCTGGCAACATCCAGCTGGTGCTGCTGCTCTTCACGGCGCTGGCGGTCCTGTTCTGCGCCATCCGCGCATGGCGGACCAGGCCGTAGCCGCTTGCTCACGACAAACATGTCTGCAGCGGCGCAATCGCATGCTTGTAAGTTGAGAGGGGGCTGGGATGCCGGCTCCCTCTTGCGTTAGGGCCGTGGCGGGGCCGGGACCCGGTCGGGTCCCGGTCAGGTATGGGTCCGACTCGGACTGTGTGCGCGGTCGGGTCCCCGTCAGGTACGGGTCAGGCCCGACCTGTGCGCGCTGTCAGGTTCCAGTCAGGCCCAGGTCAAGCCAGGGTCAGCCCTGGCAGGCCTTCTGTCAGGCTCCAGTCAGGTCCTGGTGAGGGCCGACTGGCGTCCCCAGTCAGGTTCTGGTCAGGACCGAGTCGGACTCGACTGGTGAGCGTGGTCGGGCTGCGGTCAGGCACGGGCCAGGCTTCTTCTGCGAACGGTCGCCACCTTCTGCCCATACTCCTTGGGCAGGAGGTGGGGTGACATGCCGAACCAGCCGTATCAGCTTATTGACGACTATGACCCGATTGACGAACGTGATGAGGACGAGCCCTTCTCGCCCACGCCCCCTGCGCGGCCCCGCGGTCGGCGCAGGCCGGGCATTTCCCTGCGCGATCGGCTGATGAGCGCGGTGCGAAAGTCTCCGCTTCGTCGGGTTCCCGATGGCGCGCTGGGCGCCCTGGCGGTCATCGCCGTACTCCTGTTTGGTGCCGCCCTCTGGCACTGGTGGCCGTCCGGCCCCGACGCGGGAATAACCCTAACCACAGCATCCGCGACGAGCCGGACGACCGCTCCTTCTGCTGCGGCGGCAGCACCCAGCGCTGCCGCCGCCTCATCTCAGGGCGCGAATCGAACGGCGGAACTCGTGGTGGACGTGGCGGGCGCGGTGGCAAATCCGGGCGTCTACCGCCTTCCGGAGGGATCGCGGGTGGTGGACGCCGTGGAGGCGGCCGGCGGGCCCGTTGAAGACGCCGCCACCGCGCAGGTCAACCTCGCCCGGCTGCTCAAGGACGGCGAGCAGGTCTATCTGCCCTCATCGGACGGAGGGGCGCTGCCAGGCGCATCTGCGGGCGGCGATGCCCGAGCGGCCACGAGCGGCGGCGACGAATCGGGAGGGCTGGTCGACATCAACGCCGCCACCTCCCAAGAGCTCGAGGCGCTGCCGGGGATCGGCCCCTCCACCGCCGCCAAGATCGTCGCAGACCGGGAGACCAACGGGCCGTTCTCCTCCAAGGAGGACTTGCAGAGGGTGAGCGGAATCGGGGAGAAGAAGTATGCGGCGCTCGCTGACAGCATCACGGTCTCGCCATGAGCGTGAGATGCGGAGGCGGACGGCTGGACGCCCCGGTCCGTCCCACCCTGCCCCTGCTCCTCGTGGCCGCGGTCGGCACCTGGGGCGGAACGGCGCTGGCCGAGCACGTCTCGTGGAGGATCTTCGAGCGTGGCGGCGCTGTCGGGATGCCGCTTCCGCCCGTTCCCCTGGCCATCACGTGCGTCCTTGCGGGCGCTCTTCTCGCCGTCTGGCACTGGAGGCGGGGCAAGGCGCATCGGCGGCGCACGGGCCGGGGGACGGTGGCGCTGGCTCTCATCGGCTGCGCGCTGGGACTTGCGTGCGGTATCGTGCAATGGGAGAGCTGGGCTTTGGACGGCGCATCCCTGGCAGCCCAAGGCGGAATCAGAAGGACCTACACCATCACCTCGGATCCCCAGGAGAAAGGCTATGGCGCCGTCTCGACGGCCTCGACGGTGGTCAGGGGGCACGCCGCCACGGTGCGCGTCGCTTGGCCCCGCGGGAGCGACCCGAAGCCGCTGGGGACGGTGCTTACGGCGTATGGGTCAGTGAGGGCGCCCGATGCGGCCGAGACGGGGAGATGGTTTCATAAGAACGGCATCGCGGGGACGGTGACCCTGCGGGGCGTCTCCGACGCGGGCTGGCGGACCGATTGCATCGGCGTGGTCTGCAAGCTGCGCCAGAAGGCCGGGGAGCGCATCGATGAGGTGCCGGGGCCGGGCGGCGCGCTTCTCTCCGGCGTGGTGCTCGGCGACCGCACCCGTCTGCATGGCAGCGAGGTCGAGGACGACTACGCGCTGTGCGGGCTCTCCCATCTGGTGGCGGTCTCGGGAAGCCACCTGGCCCTGGTTGCCTCGCTGGTCGCCTGGGTGCTTGCCAGGACTGGGGCGGGGCATACGGTGCGCTACCTGGCGACCGTCCTGCCGGTGACGGGATACGCGCTGCTCACCGGGCTGGCCCCTTCGGCGGTGCGGGCCCTCATCATGCTTGCTCTGGGGCTGGCGGGCGGACTGTTCGGCCGGCGTCGCGACATGGGCTCGGCGGTCAGTCTCTGCGCCCTCGTGATGCTGGCCGCCGAGCCGACCTGCGCGTTCAACGCGGGCTTCATTCTCTCGACGCTCTCCGTGCTGGGGCTGGCGCTGTTTCTGCCGCTGGCGGGGGAGTGGACGAGGCGCCTGCTTCCGGATGCCGCATCAGCGCTTGTCGAGCCGGTCGCACTAACCGTGACCGCCCAGCTGGCCACCGTGCCCGTCACGGCTCCGCTCTTCTCGACGGTCTCGCTCATCGCACCGCTCGCCAACGTGCTCTGCGCGCCGCTGGTATCGGCGATGATAGCCGGCGGGGTTCCGCTCGCCTGCCTGGCGGTGTTGCCAGTCGCGCCGGTGAGCGCGGCGGCGCAGGTGGGCCTGGCCGCCTTGGGAGCGCTGGGGGCTGCTACCGCTTCTGTGGCCTCGGTGCTTGCCGGCGTGCCGGGGGCATCCCTGCCGGTGTCGCTTCCCGCCGGCCCTGCCGCTCTCGGCGGCGTGGTCTGCGCGGTTGCGACCTGGGTCCTCTGGCCTCTGCCTTCCCGGCGCTGCATGCGAGCCGCTGCGGCGGCGGGCGTGGTGGCGGCCCTGGCAGTCGTCCTGCTCCCAACGGGGACGAGCGCCACCCGCATCACGATGCTTGACGTGGGGCAGGGCGATGCCGTGCTCCTTTCCAGCCGGGGTCGGACGGTGCTGGTGGATACCGGACCGGAATACGGTGACCTGCGCGGGGCGCTTGCCCGCAACCACGTGCGCTCCCTTGACGCGGTGGTCATCACCCATCTCCACGACGATCACTACGGGGGTCTGGAGAGCCTGTACGGCGTGGTGCCGGTGAGGCAGGTGCTGCTCGCCCAAGGGATGGCGGAGCTTGCCTCCGCCGGGGACGAGACGGCCTGCCAGGTGGTGGGGGAGGCCCGTCGGGTGAGCGGCGCTGACCCCGTCTACCTGGGACTGCATGAGGGGATGGAGGTGGGGTGCCTGACCGTCTCCGTGCTCTCCCCGGAGCGCTTCACCGAAGGCGGCGGCAATGCCGACAGCCTGGTGATGCTTGTCAGCTGCGATGAGGACGCCGACGGGGAGGTGGACGACACCGTGCTCCTGACTGGCGATGCCGAATCCGAGGTCACCGGCCGCCTCGTCAGGGAGGGGAGCTTGGCCGAGGTGGACGTCCTCAAGGTGGGGCACCATGGGTCGCGGGTCTCGGTTTCAGACGGGGTGGCGGAGGCCCTGGGCCCGCGGCTGGCGCTCATCTCGTGCGGTACTGGCAACCGATACGGCCACCCCCACCAGGAATGCCTTGACGAGCTTGAGGAAGCGGGCGCGCAGGTGCTGCGCACGGACCGGCAGGGCGACGTCAGGGTCGACCTCACGGCTGCCGGGCCGGTGGTGAGGCGGTCGCCCTGGGGCCGCGCGGCGTGAAGGACCCTCCCGCTGCGGCGACCCGTGTTACGATGACATGGCTTGGACGATGGCTGAGAGGAGGTCCCATGGCTAAAGCGCAGCTGCTCCCCGCTTATCTCATCGTGGGCGAGGACACCCTCAAGGCCGAGGAGGCATTGCGCCGGCTCACGGACCGGGTGGCCCAGGAGGGCGACTTGGACTTCAACCGCGAGGTCTTCGACGGTGCCCAGGGCGCCGAGGGGCAGGCCATCGTGGAGGCGGCCAACACCCTTCCGTTTCTCTCGGACCTCCGCCTGGTTGTGGTAAAGAACGCCGAGAAGCTGCCCAAGGAGTCCTCTGAGCTGCTGGTGAGCTATCTGGCCGATCCCAATCCCACCACCGTGATGGCGCTGGTCGCCGGCAAGCTGGCTAAGAACACCCGTCTTTACAAGGCCGCCGCCAAGGTGGGCCCTCGATCCGTCATCGATTGCACTCCCAAGAAGGGCAAGAAGCTCCCTCAGCTGGTGCAGAAGATGGCCGAGACCCACGGGACCTCTCTGGACTGGCAGGCTGCCGAGCAGCTCGTAGAGCGGGTGGGCACCGACACGGTCCAGCTCGATGCCGAGGTAAAGAAGCTGTCAGACGTGGTCATTGCCCGCGGCGGCACCGCCATCGGCGTCGATGACGTGGAGCACCTGGTGACGCGGGTGGCCGACGTCAAGCCCTGGGACCTGACCGCCGCCCTCGCCCAGCGTGACGCCCACCGGTGCGCCCTGCTCATCTCGCGCATCCAGGACCAGTCGTGGCCCGGGCTGCTCTCCTGGTGCGTCTCGCGCATCCGGGAGCTGATCGTCACCAAGGCGCTCGAGCAGCGGGGCGAGGGCTACCAGCTGGTCGAGCAGATCCGCAAGGTCAATCCCCGGGTGCAGGATTGGCAGCTGCGCGACCACCGCCGCTGGGCCGCCCGCTTCACCTCCCGGGAGCTGCGCCAGGCGCTCGAGGACGCCGCCGAGGCCGAACGTCAGATGAAGACCGGCGCCGATGCGCAGACCGTCTTTGAGCTGTGGGTGCTGGGGGTCTGCAGAGGCACCTCCGCCGCCAGCCGCTAGCCGTCCGCTCCGGCGCTTCTCAAGGTGACGAGAACCACCTCGGGCGGGCAGAAGGCGCGCAGGCCTACGCCCGTCTCGCCCAGTCCGGCACTCACCACCATGGTCGTGCCCCGTTCCTGGTAGACGCCCTTCACATAGCGGTAGGGCGGGCTCTGGTTGGGGATATAGAGGGGTATGCCGCCCGGCAGGCAGATCTGGCCGGCGTGGCTGTGACCGGAGAGCACCAGGTCAAAGCCCGCCTCGACGTACGCCGCAAAGCGCTCGGGCCGATGCGAGAGCAGGATCGAGAAGGGACGCCTCCCGCCATCCGGCAGGGCGTCCTCGGCGCGGGCCAGGCTCTTGACGCCGCCGGCCCAGTCGCCAGCTGCCACCGGGTCGGGAACGCCGGACACGACAAGCGACCCGTTCCGGCATTCCACCAGCTCCTGGTCGTAGATGAGCACGCGGGCACCGTGCCCGGCGACCGCCCGATACACGTCTTCCCTGTTTGCCAGCCCGTTCTCGTGGTTTCCGGGCACGTAGCAGGTGGGTGCGGTCGCCACGCACAGGTCGACCAGGCCAAGCGCCCTGGGCAGGGCCTCTGGGTGATGTCGGTCGAGCAGGTCCCCGGGCAGGGCGATGAGGTCGGGCGCGCAGCGGGCGATGAGACCCGGGAGCGCGCTCTCGTCATCGAAGCGCTTGCCGTGAAAGTCGGAGAGCGAGACGATGCGCAGGCCGTCAAGGCCCGCAGGGAGGGAGCCCAGGGCGAGTTCGTAGCCGGTGAGCTTGAGGTTCTGTGCTTCGGCGGACATGCCCACCCCGCTGCCGGCCGCTCCGGCAGCCGCCGCAGCCCCGACTGCGGCTCCTATGAACTGCCTGCGCGTGAGCATCGCGCGTCCTCCTCGTCCCCTTGAATGCAACCCGCACCTCTCACGGGCTGGACCGAGCAAGTCATCGCGCCCGACGCTTTCGCTCCAGGTGAGCGGTGCCCCTCATGGGCGGACTTCTCCGGCAAGCGCGTTTGGTCCTCGGGTCAAACAAAAACGGCGCCCCGCAGGACGCCGTTTTGATGCTGCTTAATCGGTTGCGGTCAACAGCGCTACTGAGCGATGGAGTTGACCTTCTTGGCGACCTTGGACTTGCGGTTGGCAGCCTGGTTCTTGTGGATGATGCCCTTGGCTGCAGCCATATCGAGCTTCTTGTAGGCGAGGCGGGCGGCCTTGGCGGCAGCCTCCGCGTCACCCTCCTCCACGGCGGCGTCGACGTGCTTGATGACGGTCTTGAGCTCAGAACGGACCGCCTTGTTGCGCATACGGGCCTTCTCATTGGTCTTGATGCGCTTCTTCTGACTCTTGATGTTTGCCACTTTGTGCGTTTCCTCTCAATGCTCGCGATCTGTCAAACCCGCCGCAGTGGGAATCCGTTGCAGGGTGTAACAGCGGAATAGTAGCACGCGCCCTCCAAGCGCGCCACGCAGCACCGTGCGCTAGGCTCGAGCGGACGGCAAGCGGCGGCTGTCAGCGGACGGGCCGGGACCCATGCGCTGCATGTTCGCGGCCGGGTCGCCGGCAGTGCGTGCGCTCGGGAGGGCAATTCGCGCCTCGCGTCAAGCCATCCCGGGCAGGGCCGCCACTCGGCCCTCGCTTTCCCAGAGGGCCTCCGTCACGCCCCCAGAACGCCTCCGCGGTTAGCCGATGACGCTTGGGCGGCGTAGCGGCGCAGATAGCCGTCCACCTGGGGCGGGGTGTAGCTCCAGGCAGCCCGGCGGCGGGCGATGGTCTCGTCGTCGACCTCCAGCGTCAAGGTTCGCCTTACGACATCGATGGTCACGATGTCGCCGTCCTCGATGAGCGCGATGAGGCCGCCAGCGGCTGCCTCGGGCGATATGTGCCCCACAAAGCAGCCGTTGTTGGTGCCCGAGAAGCGCCCGTCGGTGATGAGGGCCGTCTGCCTGGCCAGCCCCTGGCCGTTGAGGAGCTTCAGGGGCCCGAACATCTCGGGCATCCCGGGCGCCCCCTGCGGACCCTCGTAGCGGATGACCACCACGTCGCCCGGCTTGATCTCTCGCCGGCCGATGGCTGCGGCGCACGCCGCCTCGGAGTCGAAGCAGCGTGCCGGCCCCGAGAAGCGCCGCACCTCGGGAGCGATGGCGGCAGGCTTGGCCACCGCCGTCTGGGGAGCCAGGTTGCCGTGCAGCACGACGATGCCCGGCAGCGTCGAGAACGGCTTGTCGAGGGTGGTGATGACGCTCGGGTTGGCGGGGTAGCGGTAGTGGTAGGAGGCCAGGTTGTCCTCGACGGTCTGCCCGGTGACGGTGAGGCAGCCCAGATGCAGCTGGCTGGCGAGGGCCTGCATCACCCGCGGCATGCCGCCGGCATGGTAAAAGTCCTCGGCGTCGTGCTCGAGCGAGGAGGGGTTGATCTTGACCAGCAGCGGGGTCTCGCCTCCCACCTCGTCGATGAGCTCGAGGACCCAGGCCGGGTCGAGGCCTATCTCGTGGGCGAGGGCGGCGAGGTGGATGACGGCGTTGGTGGAGCCGCCGCAGGCGAGCAGCAGCCTGACGGCGTTCTCCAGCGCCTCGGGGGTGACGATGTCGCGGGCGGTGATGCCCCGGCGCACCAGCTTTACGCAGGCCTCGCCGGCGGAGAGCGCCGAGCGTCGGCGCTCGTTGTAGACGGCGGGGATAGCGGCCGATCCCGGCAGCGAGAGCCCCAGGCCCTCGGCCAGGCAGCACATCGTGTTGGCGGTGGCCATGTGCTGGCAGGAGCCGATGGTGGGGCAGCAGTTGAGCTCCAGGTCGGAAAGCTCCTCGCGGGTGGCGGACCCGGTTTGGTACATGCCATAGGCCTCTTCGATGGAGGTGCTGTCCGACTTGGCCTTAGGCCCAAAGGCGGGGCCGGAGAGCATGGGACCTCCGGCCACGAAGACGCAGGGGATGTCGAGGCGGGCGGCGGCCATCAGCATCCCGGGCACGGTCTTATCACAGCCGGCGAGCAGAACCAGGCCGTCCAGGCGGTGGGCGCGGGCCATCACCTCGACGCTGTCGGCCACCAGGTCGCGGGAGGGCAGCGAGTAGCGGGCGCCGTCATGGGTGCAGCAGACGCCATCGCAGACCCCGATGGTCCCGAACTCCACCGGCGTTCCGCCCGCCCGGTAGATGCCGTACTTGACCTGCTGGGTCAGCTCGCGCAGGTTGCGGTGGCCGGGCACTAGGTCGGTGAAGGAGTCGGCGATGCCGATCAGGGGCCGGGAGACGTCGTCTTGGGAGTAGCCGTTGGCCTCGATCAGGGTCCGGCAGCTGATCATCGAGTCGGGGGTGAAGGTGCCGGTCGAGAATCGCTCGCGCATGAGAAGCTCCTCCTGCCTTACCGTCTGCCAGGTGCTCACGGGGCTTCAAGGCCGTCAGTCAGGCAACCCCGCAAGCGCCAGATCGCAAAGCGGACGGGGTCGGGTGTGATTCCGCTCAATAGTAACGCTGTGCCGCGTCGAGATTTTACGCTTGTCCGCATGCCGAGACCCGCCGATGCACTGCCTTCAAGGAACATCGAGAAGGTGGCTAGGAGACGCTCTTACCCGTGGCCTGCTTGCGCATTCCCTGGCCTGAGAGCATCTGCTCGTACAGGGCATCATCGACGTCGATGCCGAGGACCGTTCCGTAGAATGCGGCAACCTCCTCGCGCAGGTCGATTTCCCCGTAGTATTCGGGATAGGCAGTGGTGCCGAGCCACATCATCGCGAACCAGGTCTCTACGCTGCCGCGCTGCCCCCATCGGGTCGCGCCAACGGGTATGTTGTAGACGCGCCCGTCGGCGACCGAGCGCAGCCCCGCCCATTTGCTGTCGCTGAGCAGGTACGTGGCGGTCGACGCCTCGTTGCAGATAACGATGTCGGGATCCCATACAAAGACCTGTTCGAGCGTCGCCTGGTAATCTCCCCTGTCCGAGCTCGCAGAGGCCTCCGTCCCGCCGTCCGCCCCCAGGCTTACGGCCGAGACGTCGATGCCACCGACTCGCGTTATCCAATCGGCACCGATCGAGCTGGGTCCATCGGTGATGACCGCCTGGTTGATTGCGTGGTAGACGCGCAGCCTCTCGTCGTCCGGTATGCGCGCGGCGCAAGCTTCCACGCGCTCGACGCCTGAGCGGTACGTCGAGACGATCGCCGCCATGCGCTGGGCTTGCTCCGACGGCAGGATGCTCCCGATCATCTCAAGCGCCGCGAGCTGCTCCTCGATGGTCAGGTAGTCGATGACCAGGTACGGCATCCCCAGCTTATCAAGCTTTCCAATCTCCTCCTGCGAGTAGTACAGCGACGGCTTCACGAGCACGACGTCGGGGTCGAGCGCCCACAGGGACTCGACGTTCACCGTGCCGCCCGACTGAGGAGACGGCACCGTGGCGAGGTCCGGGTAGAGCTGAAGCAGGATGGTGTCGCTGGCGACGCCCCTGGGCACTGCCACCACGAGCGGGCCGGCGCCTGCCATGACCAGCGCTTCTCCTGAGAACGAGTCGAGTGCGGCAATGCGCGTGCAGCAGGCGGGGACCGCCACCGTCCTTCCGACCGAGTCGGTTAGGGCGATCGTGTCCGGCTGTGAGGCGCCCTCGGCGTTGCTCGGCAGTGCATCGCTGGCGGCTTGCGCAGCAGAGGAGGCGCCTGAGGGCGAGCTGCCGGTCTCTGCGCCCGGAGCGCATCCTCCCAGGGCTGCGGCCGGGGCGCCGCAGCACGCGATGAGCGCAAGCAGCCCCAGGGCGCAAAAACGGCGCCGGTCGCAGGTGATGTCGAGCGGGCGCTCCGCCCGGCTGTTCTGGTCAGCGCTTCTGGTCATGGGAGCACTCTTCCGTGGAGATGAGGAGAATTTGGTTGAGGGGCCTGCCGGTGCTGGTCGGGGTCGAGACGATGCGTGCGTGCACGCCGTACAGGTCGTGAAGGTTCTCGGAAGTGAGCACCTGGGAAGGAGCGCCCGTCTGATAGACGCGCCCCGCGCTCATCAGCGTACAGACCGTCGGCACGCCGCTCCACTCAAAGAAGAACGCCTGGTTGGGGGAGTGGGTGGCGATAAACACGCCGACGCCCTGGTTGCGCACAAGCTGCACGACCGTTTCCATGAAGGACAGCTCGTTCCTAAAGTCCAGGTGTGCCGTGGGCTCGTCCATCAGGATGAAGGAGGTCTGCTGCGCGAGGGCGCGGGCGAGGAGCACCATCTGCATCTCGCCGCCTGAGAGCTGGGTGTAGGGGCGGTCTGCCAGGCGCTCGATGCGGCAGAGACGGAGCGCCCGGTCGACTATCTCCTGGTCGGCATCGCTCGATGATCCGAGAATCCCCTGGTAAGGCGTGCGTCCCATGAGGACCACGTCGCGCACCAGGTAGGGAAACGCGCGCTCGTGGACCTGAGGCACATAGGAGACCTTGCGCGCGAGGGCGGAGGGGCGCAGCGTCGAGATGTCGGTCCCGTCGAGCAGGATTTGACCCGACGTGAGGCTGTTCTCACCCAGTATGCAGTCGATGAGCGTCGACTTGCCGCAGCCATTGACGCCCATGAGGCAGGTGACCGTCCCCGCCCCAGCTTCAAGCGTCACCTGGTCGACCGCAGGTGCGCTGGCTTGGGGATAGGTGTACGAAACTCCGTCCAGCTGGACGAGCACCGGGTCGGCCTTCACTGCCAATCCCTGCCTTTCGTCTTCTTCAGCAGGTAGACGAAGAACGGAGCGCCGATAAGAGCCGTCAACACGCCAATCGGTATTTCAGAGGACGAGAGCGTCCGGCACAGCAGGTCGATGACCAGCATGAACGAGGCCCCTGCGGCGGCGGAAAGGGGAATGAGCCGTCGATTGTCACTTCCCGCCAACATTCGCCCGATATGGGGAATGACCAGGCCGACCCAGCCGATGACGCCTGACATGCAGACGGCGCCAGCGGTCGAGAGCGTCGCCGCGGCGATGATGAGCAGCTTGTCGCGGAATACGTCGAGGCCCAGAGAGCGCGCCTCCTTGTCGCCCATGGAGAGGATGTTGACGCGCCAGGCCAGGACGTCGAGGGCGATGAGGCCGATGGCGATGGGGATGGCCGCCGCGAACTGCTCCCAGCCGATGGCGGAGAGACTGCCCATGAGCCAATAGACCAGGTTGGGAAGTTGGGTCTCAGGGTCGGCTATGAACTTCATGAGCGATATGAGCGCGGAGAACACCGCCGAGACGATGGTGCCGCCCAGGATGAGCATGATGGTCGGCGTCGAGCGGTAGACGCGCGCTATCAGATAGCTCGCAATCACGGCGAGCACGCCAAACAGGAACGCGAACGGCGCGACGACCGCGGTTGCGGAGGAGAAGAACACGATGGCCAGCGCGGCCCCAAACCCGGCCCCTGAGGAGACGCCGAGGATCGAGGGGCTTACGAGCGGATTCCTGAACACGCCCTGAAACGCGGCGCCCGACCCCGCGAGTGCGGCGCCGACCAGCGCCGCCGCGATTGCGCGAGGGAGGCGCACGTTCACCACCAGCGTGTACGCCGCCGAACGCGCCTGGATCGAATCCGCCGCCCCGCTAACGCCAAGTGCCGCGCCGAGCGAGCCGAACACGTCGCCTGCCGAGATGGGGTAGCGGCCGATGAACAGCGAGACGATGACGAGTGCGACGGGAAGGGCGTACGCTCCGACTGTGACGGTGCCTGCCCTGAGTGCGCGCCTCCCTCTGGTGGCGGCGGCAGACGTGTTTGCGGTGCCTGTCCTCATGGGCGACGGCCGTCGCCCATGCAGCTGAATCCCCAGCTCTCCCATCGGCGATGCAGGCAGTTGCGGCACGACTCGGTTCTGCTGGTGCACTCCTCGGCGTCGTTGTCCCACTCAAAGCTGCTGCAGACATGAGAGAGCAGGCCTTCGCCGGCGCCATCTGCCAGTTGGTCCTTTTCCAGAGGCGTGGCGATGCCGTCTTCAACCGAACAGACGATGGTGAATGAGCCGCCGAGGTAGATCGACTTAGCCACGACATCGACCCGCACGGGTACGTCGTCGCCCAGCACGGCCCCCGTGGCGTCCACAACCCTGACGGGGCCGTTCTTACACGCCGACAGCCTCTCGACGATGCGGCCTACGGATACAAACCGGGGCCCCGCCCCTACTCCCTGTCCTTCAACGGGGTCGGAACTGCGCCTCGGCGCGTCATCGCGACGTCCGCCGCCCGCGCCTTGGCGGTGCCCGCCGCCTCCCCGGCCTGCCTTTCCGCCGCGGGCATCGGCGCCGCCGTCCTCTCCGAGCAGCTGGTCGATCCGTTGCTTGCCGCGGAAACGCCCGTCTGACCCGGAGAGCCGCAAGCCGATGCCGGCCAGGGCGCCCACGACGCCTTGGCCTGTGCCGCCGTGCTCGCTGAGGGAGACCCAGGGGATGCCTTGCGCCAGGGCGTACGCGTCCTCCTTATGGCAGTACTCGACTTTTGCGCGCTTGCCAAAGGCGATGAGCCCCTCGAGCTGCTGCTCGCCTTTCCCGCCGACAAAGCCTGCCTCGGGGAGGACGGCCAGGGCGAGGCCCGGGTCGGCGGTGGGGACGCATTCGGCCGCGAGCACGGCGATCGCTTCTTCGCGGAGCTTGTCGATGGCGCCGACAGGGATCTGGGCCTCAAAGGCCATCGATGAGTTGTGCGAGGTATAGGGCACATCGCTGCGCAAGAGCAGCTGATGGCGCGTTATGCCGAGGCGGATGCGGCCGCCTGACCTCACGACGGCTTGCGCTATAAGCGCCGCCACTTTGCCGGTGGACGTGCTGCGCGTCTCGTCATCTGTATCGTCGACGCACAGCACAATCGAGGAGCACTGCTCCTGGCAGCCCTGTCGTGCGGGCATGCCTTCCGCGGGCTGCTCGCATCTGCCGCCCTCCGCGTTGCGTGCAATCTCCATGGTATGTCTCTCTTCGCTTATGCGGGACGCCGCCACCGCGCCCGGCTGTTTTGCTGCGGATAGCTACTCGGACTTGGTGTCTTTGGGCGTTGCGTCCTCTGCCGTGTCATCGCTTGCGCGAGAGTCGTTCTTCTTCTTGCGGAAGCGCAGGGCGGCTGCGATGCAGACCGCCGCGACGATGACTACCACCACGACGGCAGCGACGGGCACGGCGCCTTGGTGGGAGCTTTCCTCGCCGGCTCCAGAGGAGGCTGCAGCGCTGCTCGCGGGACTGGCGGAGGCAACTGTGCTGGCAGAGCTGGCGGGGGCTGCGGCGGCGTCTGCGGAGCTCGCGCTGTTACCGGCGGCATCGGCCACCGTGAAGGAGATGGTCTCATCGGTGGCGGAGGAGATGCCGTTCTTGGCCGTTATGCCCGCCTTCACGGTGATGACGTATGCTCCGGGTTCAAGCTGGTCGGCGGGGGAGATGTAGAGATACGTGCGCTTATCGGGCTCGGTTTGGGTGTCGGCGACAAACACGTCCACGTCGACAGGCGTCCCGTCGGAATGAGTCAGGGAGATCTTCTCGATGTTGCCATCGGCAACGGTCGCCTCGGCGACGTTGTTGCTGAACTGGACCCACATCTCCTCGGTACTGGCAGGCGAGACCTCGGTGCCGTTCTCTGGCATCGAAGCGACCAGCGTGGGAGTCGCTTGCCCACCACCGTCGCCGGAACCGCTTCCGTTGCCGGCGAATGCTGCTCCTGGAAGCATAAGCAATGCACATGCGATTGCCACCGCCAGAGCGGTGATGCGTCTCTTTACCACCCGTTCCTCCCGTCTTGCACAGCTGTGCCGTCGAAAGCAGGTCAATTATATATAACTTACTATAAATGACGCAGCGCGGGCATCAAGCCTGACGGGGGCGACTCCCGTGATGAAGCCCCGCGGACGGCTCGGCGGCGGCATGCGCGGGGAGCGACTCCGCGAAGCGCTTCACCGAAGGTGGCCGGCGACCACCATGGCATAGAGCAAGCACGCGAAGGCGCAGAGCACCGCCCTCACCAAGGGCGTGACCTTGTCTTTGAGCTCCTTGCTGCCGCCCAGGTCGCGTATAAGGGACTTGAGGCAGAGGAAGACATGGGCGGAGAGCGCGGCTATGAGCACCACGGTCGCCGCTACGGCCGGCGGGGTGGCCCAGGCTGCTCCGGCTCCGTGCGTGCGAACGAGGGTGATGTGCAGGACGATGGTAACGAGGAGCACAATGCCTGTCGCCCAGCGAAGCGCAATCTTCGCCTTCTTGTGCGCGCTCGGGGGCTTCTCGGGGTCGGAGAGCTTCTCGACCGTGACGCGCACGTTGAGGCACACGTGCACGGCGATGGCTGCTGTGCCTATCCAAGCGATCCAGGAAAGCGATGAGTCGAGGGCAACGATTGCCGACGCGCTCCCGAGCAGGCCATGCGCGCCCAGAAAGAAGGCCACCAGCAGGGCGGTCACGACGCCGTTGGCTCTGCGGGCGAGCGAGCGCTGCCGGGGTTGCTTGTTCTCGTCTGAGGATAAATCAGAGGATGCGGACATGGAGGCTCTCTTTGCGTCGGGATGGTGAAAGGCAGCGCCTGGGCACGCGGGGTCGGGCTTGACCGATGCGAGCGCCAAGGCGCTGCCCAGGGCCGGATTGAATGCTATCATTGCTCACATGGCTACCGACATGTCTCTCATCAGAAACTTCTCCATCATCGCGCACATCGACCACGGCAAGTCGACGCTGGCCGACCGCGTGCTGGAGCTCACCCACACCATCTCCGAGCGGGAGATGACCAGCCAGGTGCTCGACTCCATGGACATCGAGCGCGAGCGCGGCATCACCATCAAGAGCCAGGCCGTGCGGGTGCTGTACACCGCCGACGACGGCCAGACCTACCAGCTCAACCTCATCGACACCCCGGGGCACGTGGACTTCAGCTACGAGGTGAGCCGCAGCCTGGCCGCGTGCGAGGGAGCGGTGCTGGTGGTGGACGCCACCCAGGGCGTGCAGGCTCAGACTGCGGCCAACGCCCTGCTGGCGATGAACGCCGACCTTGAGATCATTCCCTGCATCAACAAGGTCGACCTGCCCAGCGCCGATCCGGACAACGTCCGTGCCCAGATCGAGGAGGGCCTTGCCATCCCCGCCGACGACGCGATCCTCACCTCAGCCAAGACCGGCGAGGGCGTCCACGACCTGCTGGAAGCCGTGGTGAACCGCATCCCGGCACCGGAGGGCGACCCCGACGCCCCGCTGCGGGCGCTTGTCTTTGACAGTTACTTCGATAGCTACCGCGGCGTGGTGGCTCTCATCCGCATGGTGGACGGCACCCTCCGCAAGGGCGACCGCATCCGCTTCATGGCCGTGGGCAGCGAGGCCTTGGCCGAAGAGGTGGGCTGCCGCCGCCCCAAGGAGATCCCCGCTGACGAGCTCTCCGCCGGCGAGGCGGGCTACCTGGTCACCGGGCTCAAAGACCCCACCCAGGTCAAGGTCGGCGACACCGTGACCTTGGCGGCTAGACCCGCCGCCGAGCCGCTGCCCGGCTACCGCGAGGTCAAGCCGATGGTCTTCACCGGCCTCTTTCCCATCGAGACCGACCAGTACCCCGAGTTGCGCGACGCCCTCGAGAAGATGGTCCTCAACGACCCGGCGCTCACCTTTGAGCCCGAGACGAGCCATGCCCTGGGCTTCGGCTTCAGGACGGGCTTTCTCGGCCTGCTGCACATGGAAGTGGTCAAGGAGCGCCTGGAGCGCGAGTTTGGGCTCGACCTGCTGGCCACCGCCCCCTCCGTGGAGTACCACGCCTACCTCACCAACGGCGAGATGAAGGTGGTGCACAGCCCCCAGGACATGCCCGACCCCTCGGCGCTGGACCGCATCGAGGAGCCCTACCTGTCCGTCTCCATCATCGTGCCCCCCGACTACGTGGGCGCGGTGATGGACCTCACGGTGGGCCGCCGCGGCATCTTCAAGGACATGCAGTACTTGTCCACCACCAACGTAGAGATGCGCTGGGAGATGCCCCTCTCGGAGCTCATCATGGACTACTACGACCAGCTCAAGAGCCGCACGCGGGGATATGCCTCGCTCGACTACGAGCTGGCAGACTATCGCCCGAGCAAGCTCGTCAAGCTCGACATCCTGATCTCCGGCGAGCCGGTGGACGCGCTCTCCGCCATCGTCCATGAGGACGACGCCTACCACCGCGGGCACGGCCTGGCGGTCAAGCTCAAGGAGATCATCCCCCGGCAGCTCTTCGAGGTGCCCATCCAGGCGGCGGTGGGCGGCCGGGTGCTGGCCCGCACCAACGTCAAGGCGCTGCGCAAGAACGTGCTCGCCAAGTGCTACGGCGGCGACATCTCGCGCAAGCGCAAGCTGTTGGAGAAGCAGAAGGCCGGCAAGAAGCGCATGAAGGCCATCGGGTCGGTGGAGATTCCCCAGGAGGCCTTCATGGCCATCCTGCAGGTGGATGACGATGCCCAGAACTCCTAAGCCAGACCAGGTGGCGGCCCTGCTGGCGGCTGGCAACGTATGGCTGGCGCCCATGGCGGGCGTCACCGACCAGCTCTTCCGCGCCGTCTGCCATGAGCACGGTTGCCCGCTGGCGGTGACCGAGATGGTGAGCGCCACCGGGCTTGCCTACGGCTCAGCCAAGACTCGTCAGCTCTACGCCCCCGGACCCGGCGAGGACCGGGTGGCGGTCCAGCTCTTTGGCTCCGACCCCGACGAGCTTGCCCGGGCGGCGGCCGCGGTGGAGGCCGACCTCGGCGAGAAGCTCGCCCTCATCGACCTCAACATGGGGTGCCCGGTGCCCAAGGTGACCCGCAAGGGGGCCGGATCGGCACTGATGCGCGACCCGGAGCGGGCGGCTGCCATCGTGCGCGCCGTCGACTCCGCCGTGAGCGTGCCGGTAAGCGCCAAGTTCCGGCGGGGCATAAGCCTTGAGGACGAGAACTGCGTGGACTTTGCCCGGGCGCTGGAGGAGGCCGGGGCGAGCCTGCTGGCCGTCCACGGGCGCACCGCCGGCCAGTTGTACCGGGGGCGCGCCGACTGGGGCTGCATCGCGCAGGTCAAGCGAGCGGTGAGCGTGCCCGTGCTGGGAAACGGCGATCTCACGGACGCGGCCGCGGCGGTGGTCCAGATGGCCAGAAGCGGCGTGGATGGAGCGCTTGTCGGCCGAGGGGCGCTTGGCAACCCGTGGATCTTTGCGCAGATCGCAGAGGTACAGGCGGGGCGGGAGCCGCGCATCCCGGGCATCACCGAGCGGGTCGCTCAGCTGCGCGAGCACTGCCATCGCTTTGCCGCGTGGCGCGAGGAGAGCCAGGCTTCCGAGAAGGGCCCGGGCCGCCCCCGCGGGCGCCGGCGCCAGCCCGCCAACCACCATGAGCAGCTCGGTCCCAACCTGTCTGCCATGCGCAAGCACGCCATGTGGTACCTGTCCGGCCTTCCCGGCGCCTCCCGGCTGCGGGCCCAGGTAAACGGTTGCACGTCCCTCGAGGACTTTGACGCCCTCTGCGACAAGGCGCTTGAGCTGGCGGGGGAGGCAGGGCTGTGAGCTGGCTTGATGCCGGGCGCACGTCGGCGCCGTCTGTCGAGGCCCCCGGCTTTGACGCCCTCTACCTGCACCTGCCCTTCTGCGTGGGACGATGCTCGTACTGCTCGTTTCCCACCTGCACCGCGCCGGCGGACGACCCGCTTATCGATCGGTACTGCGACGCCTTGGCCCTCAGCTTGAGGAGGGCCTCCAAGACGGGGCTGCTGGCCTCGGTCAAGAGCTGCTATCTGGGCGGCGGGACCCCCAGCCACGTGGGGGGACGCAACCTGTCGAGCCTGCTCTACCTGCTGGGGGTGCTGGTGCCCCGGGTGGAGGGCGACTTCGAGCTGACCGTGGAGTGCAATCCCGAGTCCGTGACCCTGGCCCTGGCGCGCGACCTCTTCGCCCTGGGGGTGACGCGCTTCTCGCTGGGGGTGCAGAGCTTTGACGACGACCTGCTCGCCGCTTTGGGACGGCCCCACACCGGGCGTCAGGCGCGCGTCGCCATCGAGGCCCTCAAGGAGCGGGGGGCGCAGGTCTCGGCAGACCTCATCTGCGGCATCCCCGGGCAGACGATGGAGGGCTGGCTCTCCGACCTCGACCAGGCGATCGCCTGCGGCGTCGATCATCTGAGCGTCTATCCGCTCACGGTGGATGAGGGCACGCCCCTGGCGGCGGTCGGGGCAGATCCCGATCCCGACCTGCAGGCGGACATGATGCTCGCTGCGCAGGAGCGTCTGGCGGCGGCCGGGCTCGTCCGCTACGAGGTGGCAAGCTACGCCCGCCCAGGCTGCGAGGCGCGTCACAACACCACCTATTGGACCGGCGGGAGCTACCTGGGCCTGGGTGTGGGGGCGGCGAGCATGATGACCCCCGCGCAGTGGGGGGCGCTGGGCGAGGCGGGGCTCTTCTCAGGAGCCTGCGGGCTGCCCGCCCCCACCGACGGCGAGCCGCCCGCGCGGGTGCGGGCCTCCGCCCTGCCCGCCGGCGCGGAGCGGGGAGGGCAGGTGCGCGATGAGACCCGCCGCCGGGCGGTCGCCTTC
>OMWF01000167.1 GCA_900314665.1 uncultured Actinomycetes bacterium | reverse complement strand
GAGGCCGCCAGAGCCTCTCCAACCAGGCCCTTCCTCTTCCCTGCTGCCCCGCAGTCCCCTTACCAACTGCGGGGCAGCCCCTTATCTACACTGTCAACGCGCCGCTCTGCGCACGCCAGCGTGCGCATCCACACATGTGCCAGCTTGTCTCATCGTGTGCTATCTCCCGCACCCCGCCCCATGCCCGAAACGCTTCTATGCCTGCAGGCCCTCAAGGCCTTCCTCTCGCCCGAGGCGCCTCGCCACAGCCGGCCTTTCTACAGGCCCTTCTCGTGCGTGTCGACAAACCCGCAGCTGTCAAGCGCCTTCTTGATGCACGTGAGCAGGTCTTGCGGAATCGCTCCCCGCGTGGTCTGCAGCATCAGCGTCGATTGAATCGGCGGATCAAAACGCAGGGTCCGATACTGGTCGGACACATTGAGGAAGTCCAGGGCTGCGTCGCTTCTCGTAAACCATACGCAGTCGGTGGTGGTGCGCAGCAGCTTGAGGATGTAGCTGACGTTGATGAAGCGGAACCGCGGCAATAAGTTCTGGTCCTGAAAGTAGCGCTTGACCAAGCCCACAAAGGTGTAGGTGGCGCGTTCCGCGAGAATCGTCATGTCCGCCAGGTCATCAAGAGAAACTACTTCCCGCTCCGCAATGGATGAATCCCGGTTGACGAGGGCATAGTACTCCTGCGTGCCCAGATACGCGCTGGTAAGCCAGGGCGTGGTGTCCAGCTCCCGGTTGACAAAGCGGTAGTCGCAACTCCCCGCAAGCAGCAGCTGCGCAATCTCGTCATCCGTCCGTTTAAGCAGCTCGCATACGATGGGAGGCTCATGCGTGGCATTGTAGGCATCGAACCCCGATTTGATCACGTCTCCTATCTCGGAGTCCTGTCCTATGAAACGCGATCGGTACCCGTTCTGGTAGTCGTCTAAGTATCCGAGCAGAGCATCCTCGATGCCAACTATGGACTTGCTGTCTTCATAGACCCGACGCGCCGGATCGGTTGGCGTGATGCCCGAATGGGTGCGGACAAAGAGGTTGACCCCTAACTTGTGCTCGAGCTTTGTTATTGCACGCCCTAAACCCTGAGCACTGATCGAAAGCTGCTTGGCAGCAAGCGCCAACGATCCGTTCTCGTATGCCGCCAGGAAATACCGCAGTTCATCAGAGTTTAAGGACACGTCAGTCCCTCTCCCCATTCAAGTCATGCACGCTCATATCGCCGTCGACAGGTCAGCAGCGGTACCCCTTCGCGACCCCTTAAGTCATGCACGCCTAGAGAACAACCTCTTGGCTCTTAACCCGGCGCCGACCAAACTTGTCGGCATAGCTATCCAGGCAAATCGTGACTCGGTCCACCGGAGCATTGGGATACATGGCGCGAATTCTGTCGGCGATGACCTCCGGGGCCTCATCGGCAACGCCGGCAAAGTGAAGCACCTGGAGAGCGACCATAATCTCTACGCCGGCATTCTTCTCAATCTGCGCAAAGAGCTCGAGGTAACGTTTGAAAGAGTCTGACGATGAGACGTTGTCAAACCATGGCAGGTCCTGCAATACGTCGACGGCAACGAGCGGCCGGGTAGCCGAAGATCCTCCCAACCGCGCGCACAGCCCGCCAAAGAGCGGCAAGAACTGATCCGGTGCTTCTGGTTTATCGCACACCAATGTGAAGGCAAGATTCTCATTGCCGAGAGGAACAAGCGGCGCGAGCAGCTCTTCAACTTCGTTCTCATCGCTCTTGGGACTTGTTTCCAAATCCTTTATGCGCTGGTTGCCATTAATAAAGCACCCCTCGACGATACGCTTCATGACCTGGGTCTGATTGAGAGACGTTTGAACCAATGCACAGGTCCGTCCCATCTGAAGTTCAGACCAGAGGTCGTTGATGACAAATTGAGTCTTACCAGTCCCGACCCTACCTGCGACGATCCTCATGGTTTGCCCCCCTTGCGCGCGTATGCTCCATTGCGAGGCTTGTCAGCCCCCTCGCCAGCATCATACCAGCAAGGCTGTGTAGCGCCCACAAGGTGCAAATTACCAGTGAGGCATAGTAGGATG
>OMWF01000033.1 GCA_900314665.1 uncultured Actinomycetes bacterium | reverse complement strand
CCTGTCCTCGCTGGGCGTGGGCTATGCGGCCGACCCGTTGGTGGCGCGCGAGCCGGAGCCCAAGCTGGGCGTCAACCGCGTGTGAGTAGGATGGGTGCTGCCGAGAAGAGCAGGGGCACCCATGGCGGCATGCATGAGTCGCAGCAGCAGCGGCTGCGGGCGAAAGGAGAGCGTCACATGTTGTACGAGGATCAGTTTGCGTCGAGTAACGGCCGTGACCAGGTGCAATACTGGATTTACGTGCCGGCGGCCAAGCCCAAGGGCGTGATTCAGCTCATCCACGGCTTTGGCGAGCATGCACGTCGCTACCTGCACATGATCGCCCGCTTTGTGGAGGCGGGATACGTCGTGGCCGCCGACGACCATGTGGGCCATGGCAAGACGGCCATCGTCAACGAGGGCACCTGGGGCGACTGGGGCGACGCGGGCTTTGAGACCATGGTCGACGACGAGCACCTGCTGACGGGGCGGGTGCGCCAGCTCTTCTCGGACGTACCGTACTTCTTGTTTGGACACAGCATGGGGTCGGTCATCGCCCGCCAGTACATCGCCCGCTTTGGCGGCGAGCTGGCCGGTGTGACGCTGTGTGGAACCTGCGGGGACTTCCCCACCGCTGAGGCCGAGGCTATGCTCCAAAAAGACATAAAAGCCGGTAAGGAGCTTGAGACCGATGCGGAAGCGGCCGGCGTGGCAATGGGCTGGATGGGCGAGCGCTGCGGCGAGGTCAAGCTCGGCAACGAGTGGATCTGCCACGACCCCTACGTGCAGGTGGACCATGCCAACGACCCCTTTGACGCCTTCACCAAGCCCACCACCAACCGCTCGCTGCTCTACTTCATGCAGATGATCGATGACGTGAAGGGGACCGAGTGGGCCGAGAAGGTACCCACCGAGCTGCCCATCTACAGCATCGCCGGCGACCAGGACCCGTTTGGCGGCTACGCATCGGGCGTCTACCAGGTGAGCAACTGGCTCTACGACACGGGTCACAGCATCAAGACCAAGGTATACCCCGGCTATCGCCATGAGATTCACAACTACAAGGAGATAAAGGACGAGGTGGAGGAGGGCGTCATCGCCTTCTTTGACGAGCAGATCAAGTAGGGGCTGAGCGAGGGTCCCGGGCACCGGGCTTCGAGGGAGCCTGGCGCCCGGGACTCGCGTCAAGTCTGGGACCTCGTCTGGGCCGGGGCCTGCGCCAAGTCCGGGGTCCGGCAAAGGCCGGTGCTCCGACTGGGCCGGAATCCAGGGCCCACGCCCCGCCCGGTCCGAGGTCGGCGCCACCCCGACGCACCTCCAGGTCCTGCCTCATCTCCGGCTCCGGGGAGCGTTTGCATATATATGCACATTCGATTCGGAATATGCATATATATGAATAGGAATTCTGACTTGCGCAAAAGACGGCTCGAAAAAAGAAGAGAAGCCTCGAAATACCTTCGATGCAGAGGCTATTCATAACTCGAACATCATGAAAACCCCAGTTGGTGTCTGAATCGAACCAATCCGGAGGGGTTCGGAGGCGCCTGTATACGCGGTATTTCGCGGTATCCCTTCGTTTTTGAGCGTTTTCATTTGCATGTTCGGAATCCGATTCAAATTCCTGCATATGCGTATCGATTTATGCATGAATATGAATACGCCATCTTGAGGCTCCGGCTGATCTAGGGCGGTCCCGGACCGGATCCCTCATGACGCCGCCGGCTCTGCCTGCTTCCGGCTTTCCTGCCGCCGGGGCGTCGCCCGACCGCCGGTTCACTCCCGAGATGCAGCTTTCTGTCCGGTTTTGAGGTCGCGACCGGGTGGAGCGGACCGCTGCGCACCAGCGAAACCGGACAAAAACCGACATCACGGGTTTGGCGCGGTTCCGACGGAGGTCGAAGCAGCGCAAGCCGCATCATCTCGGGCGCTGGAGCGGCTCCCGTTGAGCCGGTGCCAACCATCGGGCGCCCGCGGCTGCCAGTCCCCAGCCGAGCATGGGCGGGTTGCCAATAGCGCGCCCGCCCCTTGTCCTCCGATAAAAGCCGGGCTAGAGTCGATGTCACGGGGATGAAGTCCCCCGGGGCGCCTGCCCAAACCGCCTTTTGAGCTGATGGCTTCTGCAAACAAAAGCGGGACCATCGCCTTTGCACCGCCCCGGCCCTGCTCTCTGCCGTTTTGATGAGAGAGGGCCGAGTTGCCGTGAGTGAGAGTCATCCCGTAATCGTGGGCGTTATGCCTGGTCAAAACCCCTGTGTCATCGCGACTGCCCATCGTCTGGCCCAGCAGATCGGCCAAGGCCTCGTGCTTGTGTACGCCGATGCCAGTCAGTACGGAGAGGGGGCCCCGGCCTCCACCGCGCCGTTGGATCCCGACGTCATCGGGCAACGTGAAGACGCGGAGAAGACCTTGGCCCAGCTGGGGGCAGTCGCTGCCGAGCAGCTCGCCGGGTCGGGAGTCGCATGGCGGCTCGTGTGCGCTGGCGGAAGCCCCGCGCAGGTGCTCGACCGCGAAGCCAAGCGCGTGAACGCGTCGTATATCGTGATTGGAAGCCGTGAACCAGGGGTAAAGGCGGTTATTCGGGAGGCCCTGGGAGGCAGGGTCGCCCTCAAGCTCTCGCACAGCCAGCCGCGCCCCGTCGTCATCGTCCCGCAGGGCGCGGG
>OMWF01000053.1 GCA_900314665.1 uncultured Actinomycetes bacterium | reverse complement strand
GCCCCTTGCGGGGCCCGCGTCAGCGTCGCTGTTCGAAGGGAAGTCAACCGAGAAAACCGGTTGACAAAACCATAGGAACACCCCCCTCAGGGAGGGGCCTCGGGCCGCTGCCGATCTTGCCGCCGCAGTCCTGCCAGCGTCCCTACTCTCCCTCGGAGCTAGCCGTCGCAGCCTCCACCTCGCCTGTTGCCTCGGCTTCCGCCCGAGCCATCCTCCGGGCGTCGCCGGCACGCACCTTGTCGCGCCAGACCCAGCTCAGCAGCAGGTAAAGCCCAAAGGTCATGGGCGTCACCGTAAGGATGGGGATGGTCACAATGTGCGCCGAATAAAGCCAGGCATTGACGGCGGTGACCACGATGAGGGTGATCACGCCGCGCCAGTTGACCGACTCCACGTACTCGAGCGGCATGTGGCGCAGGCCGATGCGCAGGGGGCCGCGCACCAGGTAGTAGTCGGTGATGAGCAGGACGCACCAGGCGATGGTGAGAATCGACCCCATCGACATAAAGGCGTTAATCTTATCCAGGATGTTGCCAAAGATGAAGACCAAGCCCACCAGGTTGGCGATCACCACCGCCACCGGCCACGGCAAGCGCACCTTGAACAGCGAATCAAAGAGGTTGGAGACGGCGTTGGCGCCGCCGATGGAGTTGGAGGTCTCGACCTTCATCTGCGAGAGGCAGATGATAGCCAATCCAATGCCGCCCGAGGCCACCACCAGCGACACGCCCGGGTTGGTGATGGCGGCGTTGGCGGCTCCCGCCTCGTCGTAGACCCCGGATGCCATGAAGTAGGCGTATGAGGCGTCAAAGCCGTAGTAGGCGATCAGCGCACCAAAGATGTAGGTGATGATCGCAAAGAGCGAGCCCACGATGGAGATGGGCACCAGGTCGCTGCGTTTGCGTGCAAAGCGGGTGAAGTCGGCCGCAAAGAGCGCCAGCAGGCCGGAAGTCATGATGGCGTAGTTGACGCCATACGAGAAGCCCTGCAGCGGCTCGACCCCGGGGATCATCACGCCGTGGGTGACCGCGTCGTACATCTGTCCATGGGCGCCGATGAGATACACCACGTAGCCCATCACGCAGAAGAGGGCCACCACAAAGACGGCGTTCATGCGAGCTATGAACTTGGTACCAAAGAGCGCCATCAGTATCCAGATGCACGAGATGGTGAGGAAGAGCGCCACGCGCTGAGCCTCGCCCTGCAGCCCGAAGGCGAACATGATGGCGTTGCCCAGCTGCACAGTACCCACCGCCAGCACGCCTACCAGCAAAAAGATCCAGACCAGCGAACCTACGGCCGACCCGCGGGTACCAAAGATGTACAGGCGGGAGGCCACGTTGTTTGGCAGGCCCTCCTCGTAGGTGATGCGCCCCACCAGGTAGGTGAGCACCACCGAGAGCGCGAAGGTGATGCCCACGGCCACGCTGCCCAGCATGCAGCCGGCGTAGAAGGCCACAATGCCGCCGCCCATGACCTTGGAGAGGCTGGAGACCACGCCCGAGAGGATCGAGGCGATGTCCGGCCAAGCCAGGCGCTTGTCAGCAGGAACCCGTTCAAAGAGCGAGACCTGCGACATGATCGAGTTTTTCTCGGACTTCCCCATGGGAGCCCCTCCCCCGTCCCGTTGCGGAGTGTCCCTGGCGAGACGACCTCTTGGTGCAAAGCCCCCGCACGGACTGGCAAATCCGCGCAGGGGCCTTGCAAAGACGAACTGCAGATGCGCTACGCGACGCCCAGGGAGCCGAGCAGGATGACGACGGCAAGGGCGATGAGCGAGAAGACGATGTCAATCCAGAAGAAGTGCTTGTAGGCGCGACGGTGGTCGAGGCCCATGGCGTTGAGCATGCCAAACATGGAGCCGGAGTTGGGCAGGGCGCCACCGGTGGTGGCGGCGATGGCGATGACCTTGTAGATGGCCGCCGCGGAGACGCCGGAGGCCAGGTACGGGGCCAGGAAGTTCTGGGTCACGATGCCCAGCGCGCCAGTGCCGGAGCCCACGATGCCGCCGAGGACAAACGAGAGGGTCGCGGCGGAGACCAGGGTGCCGCCGGGCATGGCGTAGATGGCGTTCTGAATCACGGTAAAGCCGCTGGCAGCTGCGATGACGGAGCCGATGCCCACGCCGGCGGCGGTGAACAGGGTGGGGCCAAAGGAATCCTTGGCGCCCTCGGCAAAGGTCTGCTTGACCTTGCCCTTGAGCTGCGGGGCAAAGAGGATGAGGCACAGGATGATGACGATGACCATGGCGATGTACACGATGTTGGCAACGTGCATGCCTGCGCCGATGAGGATGATGGCGATAAGGATGATGAGCGGGGCGATGGCCACGCCGACCTTGGGGATGTTGGTGAGGTCGAGCTCGGACTCGGGAAGCTCGCAATCGTAGTGCTCGCCTCTGGCCTGGGCCTTGGCGATGATACGCTTGTAGTAGATGAGGGACAGGACGACCATGATGGCCGCCGCCACAATGCCCAGGACGGGGGCCGAGGTGACGGTCACGCCGCAGCCATTAGCGGCCACAACGTTGGCGGCAGCCGGCGTGCCGGGGATCATGGCCATGGTGATGCCGGTGGCGCCCAGGGCAAACGAGGCCACAAAGAGGTGCCAGGGGATGTCGCACTCCTTGAAGATAGGCCGTACCAGCGGAATCAGGGCAAACATGACCACAAAGAGCGAGACGCCGCCGTAGGTGAGGAGCGCGGCCACCGCCGCGGTGCCCACCAGCACCCAGAACGGATTCTTGCCGACCTTGCTCATGAGCGCCTGGGCGATGGAGCGGGCGGCGCCGGAAGCGTCGAGGAACTTGCCCAGGATGGCCGAGAGCAGGAAGATCAGGAAGTTCTTGGTGACGAAGCTTCCCAAACCGGCCAGGTAGGAGTGCTTTGGATCGGAGATGAAGTACTGGGCCAGGTCGAGCTGGTTGGTGAGGATGATGATGATCGCCGTGATGGGCGCCGAGATCATGACGCTCCATCCGCGCATCGATGCCCATATAAAGAACACGAGCGCGGCGATGATGCCGATAACGCCTATAACTTCCATGATTACCCCTCTTTCACGGTCTGCCCCGATACGGGCAGATACTCCATAGGCACCCTCTCCGAGGTACCTTTTTCACAAGATTCGATTCCCAAGGCACAAGCGTTGGCGGATAAGAGCAATAGCTGAGGAGCCGGTTTAAGAGCGGCTGGTCACCTGGAGCGGGGCGCCGCAAGGCTCGGCCCGAACGCCCCGCGGCCGTCCGACGCCCTCGATGGAGCCTGGGGCGGGGCGCCGCAAGGCGAGTTCCGCACGAGCCAGACAGCCCAGTGGGCTGTCTGAGCGAGCCAGGACTGCTCGAGCCTTGCGGCGCCCCTCCCCAGGCGCACAGGTCAGAAGCGGCTAGGCCATGTCGTTGCGGGTGGCGCGCATCAGCTCTTCCGGACTGTCGAACTTCATCCGGAGCTCGCTGCGGCCGATGGTCCCCGGGTCAAACGCCTCGAGGTCCTCCCGGCCCTCAAACATGGTGCCGATGTGGCCTCGCTGGCGGTTGAGCTCGATGGCTTCGTCGGCGTCGTAGGGGATGAGCTGCGGCTTCTCGCGCTGGTTCCAGATCAGCCAGTTGGGCGTGGTCAGCTCCGGATCGGGCATGCCGGGGCACCAGCGGACGTCGGTGTACTTCTCGATAAGCTCGTCCATGGGGCCAAAGTCAAAGGCGCGCAGCGGGCAGGACAGCGTGCAGACCGGCTTCATGCCCTGCTGCAAACGGTCGATGCACATGTCGCACTTATGCATCTTGGTGGCACCCTGCTCGTCGGTCACAAACTTGGGGGCGCCATAGGGGCAGGCCTCGTAGCACTTGCGGCAGCCCTTGCACTTGCCGGTGTCCACCAGGACCGCGCCGTAGGTGTCCTCCTTGTAGATGGCTCCCTCGGGGCAGGCCTCGGCGCACACCGGATTGTCGCAGTGGGCGCAGGCAAAGGCCAGGTTGTGAATCTGCACGTGGGGGAAGGTGCCGCTCTCCCACTCGTAGACGCACATGAGCTTCTCGGCTCCGGGGTCGATGCCGTTCCAATCCTTGCAGGCGATGTCGCACGCCTGGCAGCCGTAGCAGCGGTTCATATCAAAGTGAAACCCGTACTGCGTCATCACTCAACGCCTCCCTTCGCCAGCGCCTCGCGCATCTTGACCACGCCCATCGCCCCGCGCATGCCGCCGCGCTCGGCCTCCAGTCCAAAGCCCTCGGCGTCGCCGTCGGCGATCTTCTCGACCTCGCAGAGGCCGGAGGTGAGCAGCGTGCCCAGGATATTGGGCAGGTGCTCGTCGTCGAGCAGCACGTTGGGGGCGCCGCGATGGTCCATGCCAAAGATGTCCAGGGAGGTCTTGCCCTCGCCGCCCTGGTACCAGGCGCCGTGGTGGATGGCGGCGGTGCCGGGCGTCATGCGGTTGGTGACGTAGGCGGCGAGCTGCATCTCGCCGGTCTCCGAGAAAACCCGGACCAGGTCGCCGTCCTTGATGCCGCGGGCCTTGGCGTCAACGCCGGAGATCCACACCGCGTGGCGGTAGCAGTCCTCGCGCAGCAGCGGGTTGTCGTCGTTGGAGGAGTGCTGGCGGTAGACCGACACCGGGGTCACGAGCGACAGCGGATACGTGCGGGTGCGCCAGTTGTAGAAGCCGTCCTTGGCAGCGGTGGCGATGCCGGCATCCACATAGGACGGCTGCCAGACGGGCATGGGGTCAAAGTGACCGCGCCACTTGGTCTTGGTGAGGTCGGTGTGCTTCACGTAGTTGGAGGAGAACTCGATCTTGCCCGACTCGGTCTGGAAGGGGCTGATGCCCGCCTCGAGAACCGACTTGTAGGCGTAGTACGGGGTGTCCATGGGGATGCGCACGATGGGCTTCTCGGCAAACTCCTCAAAGTCCGGCTTGACCGCCTCCACGCCCATGGCCTCGAGCGTGGGGCCGTACTCCTGGTACCACGTGTCGTAGGCCTCCTTGTAGATGGCGCGCTGGGCGTCGGTCCAATCCTCGACGGAGACGTCCTTCATGCGGGGGTTGTACTGGTCGACCACGCCCAGGCCCTTGGCGATCTGGGTCCAGACCCACTCGCGGCTGCGGACCTCGCCGGGATAGTCGCAGCCCTTATCGCAGAAGATGAAGTAGTTGCGCATCCCCGAGGGGCCGGAGACAAAGCGCTGGTGGCCGTACATGTACTGGTCCATGCCCTCAAACTGCCAGACGGGGGCGGGCAGCACGATGTCGAGAAACTCCATGGACGGCTGGTTGATGTGCCACTGCCAGCCCCAGTTGAACTCGGTGTTGGCAAAGCCGCCCATGCGCTTGTTTGTGTCGTGGTGGTTGTTGACGTAGTTGTTGTCCAGGATGAGCATCTCCACGTGAGGCAGCGGGGCGTCGTCGGAGGGCGAGCCGATGCGGTGGCGGAACTCGTCCTCGCTCATCAGGCCGTTGTAGTAGGCATCCTGGCAGTGCAGCAGCTCGGTGAGCTTGTTGTTGTTGCACAGCTGCGGAACCTTGTAGTCCGACGGCGCCTGATGGAAGTCGGCGGTGGGGGTGGGGATGCGCCCGGGGGTGGGCAGGGCGGATCCGGTCTGACACCCGCCCGGGCAGGCGATGTTGCCGGTCATAGCCTGCAGGAGCATGGCCGCGGCAGCCGAGTACTCGCCCAGGTGACGCTTGGCGCAGGAGTAGAAGTACTGCAGGTGGACGGGCTTGGTGGTGCCGTACAGGCGGGCAAACTCGCGGATGGTCTCGGCGGGAACGGCGCAGATGGGGGCGGCCCACTCGGGCGTCTTCTTGATGCCGTCCTCACCCTCGCCCATGCAGTAGGCGCGCCACTCCTCAAAGCCTTCCTTGTCGACCCACTCGTCCACGTACTCGTGGTCGTAGAGGTCCTCCTCAAAGAGCACCTGGGCCACCGCCAGCTCCATGGCGAGGTCGGTGCCGGGGCGGATAGGGATCCACTGGTCGGCCAGAAGCTGGGCCGAGGCGGTGTAGCGCGGATCGATGACGATGGTCTTGCAGCCGTACTCGTGCGCCAGCTGGAAGTAGTAGCTGGTGGGGCCAAACCAGTCGACCACCGGGTCCATACCCCACATGACGATGAGCTTGGAGTTGAACAGGTCGGGGGCCTCAAAGCCGGGCAGAGCCGGGCTCTCGCCGGAGACCATCGACTTGGTCAGGTCAAAGCCCAGGAAGAAGTTCTCGCCGGCGGTGTGGCCGGAGGTGGAGTGGTCGCCCCAGAAGCCAAAGCTAGCGTCATACCACTTGGCCAGGGGAAATCCGTTCTTGCCAAAGGATCCGTACTGGCAGTGGAAGATGCCGTAGGGGCCGTACTTGCCCTTGATCTCCTTGATCTTCTGGACGATGGTGTCGATGGCCTCCTCCCAGCTGATCTGCACAAAGTAGCCGTTGCCAGGCCCCTTCTTGCCGATGCGCTTCATGGGATGGAGCAGGCGGGTCTCGCCGTAGAGCTCCTTCTTCCAGGCGTGGCCCATGGGGCACGGGCGCATCTGCACCATGCCCTGGCACTCGTTTTGGTAGCCCACCGCCTCGCGGGGGTTGCCGGCGTTGATGGTGTCGTCAGGCTCGATCGCCACCAGCTTGCCGTCCTTCTCGTGGCACTTCAGGATGCAAGCGGCGTCCCAGCATCCGTTGGCTGGGCATGTCGTGTAGAAGATGCGCTCGCCCTCGTGACGCGCAGCCTTCTCCTGCGCGTACCTGCTGCTGTCCATGAACTCCCTCTTCCTTCTTGGTGTGAGTCCCTGAATGGTTCCTGCCCGACGGCTCCGACGCACCGCGTGCGCCAGGCTGCCGGGCGGGCCCGACGCCTTGGCCTTCGGCGTCAGCCCTCCTCGGTAAAAAATCTTAGGAACCTCAGTACCCGCCGCGATGCTCGTGGGCAGTTTGGGCGTTCGAGTCCTGAACGCAGGGCGTCGCTCTAATTGATGGCGTTAAGAAAAGTTGGCACCGCAGGTGAAGTGGGGTTTTCTTCTCGGCAGCGAATAACCAAATCCGACCCGAAATCGACGCATGCAAGCTGTCGGAAGCCGCGCGGCGTGACGCGAACAACTGTCACGGGAGCTCCGCCTCGCCGAAACGTCGGGGCGACGTGTCAACCGGTAGGGACTCTGGCGGGATGAGGGCTGTCGCCGAGATAATGCAGCGCGGCGCCCGCCAAGAAGCGAGCACCGCATGAGCGCTGATAGATGCGGTTGGAGCAGGCGCTGGCCCTGCGAGCGGCGACAGAAGCGCTGGCTGGGCAGCCATGCTTGCGAGAAACCCCAGCCTGCGTGTCAGTCCGTGTGCTTTTTGATGTACCGCTTGACCTCGGCCTTGCACTTGCCGCACTTTGAGCCGGCGCCGGTGGCCTTCTTGACTTCTTTGAAAGACGTCGCCCCGGCGGCTATGGCCCGTTTCACATCGCTCTTTGAAACTCCCTTGCACTTGCACAGGTTATCGTTCGACATGTGGCCCACCTCCTGCCCACATAATACGACCCCGCATCAAGCAGCAGAGGCGTCGTTCAGTTTGAGACTCTCGTCTCCATCATCCCGTTCAGCATCGGCACGGGATTGATGGCGAGGGCCTCACGCGCCTTTGTCGAAGTCGTCACCTGATAGGTCAGCGTCACCGTCTCCTGAGGCAGCACGTGCACCATGAGGCTCTTCCAAGGCAACCCGTAGATTGTGTCCGAGCCCGTGCTCTCAAAGTGCTCCGTCGAGCTGGTGACGTCGCCCAAGGAGCCGCCCGCCGGCCCGTAGAGGTGGCAGAGAATCATCATGTCTCCGCGCTCGAGCTTGTCCGGATTGGTGCCTATCACATAGTTTGACCCCTGCTCTGCCTCTTGGCTGGTGAGCGTGTTGGTAAACGTCGTCGTGACCTGATAGGTCGACGACCCGTTTGCGTTGTGGGCAATAAGCTGCGCGGTCGTCGAAGCGCGCAGGTACCAGGACACCTTTGACCAATTTCGGTCGATGGGGTAGACGCCGATCGTGGGGCTCTCCTCGCTCTTGGGCAGCGCACCGTCCAGCCCAAGCGACGATAAGACGCTCTCCTCGGCGTCAGTAGCCAGCCAGACTTTAAAACGTCCCTGATCGCGCACGGTCCGGATGGTGTCCGTGAGCTCCGACAGACTCACAGAGCCCATGTTGCCGAGGAGCGATTTGAATCCCTTTTGAGCGACCTCCGCAAACACCTTGTCCTGCTGCGTGTTGTCGTTGGGGTACTTGGCGTAGACGTCGTTGAGGTAGGTGACGGTGTTGGTACCGTCAAGCGAGGTGCCGTCATCAAGCGTCACGCCTCCAACCAGGCCAAACATCGCCTGGAGGAACGTCGTGTCCATGGCGACAATTCCGTCGATGCGCTGGCCGGTCGACATCTCCCAGCTGTTGGCCAGCAGCCGGCCTCCGCGCAAGAAGTCCGGCGTCCACACAAAATCGGCAGGGCGGGTGGCAAGGTCGGTCCCATCCAGGCTCGCCTCGTTGTCAACGAGCATCCCAGCAGCGGAGTCACTGATCTGCAGCGTGCCTGGAGACGCAAAGCCACCAACTGACAGCTTGCCGTTATCCGCGGTCAACACGCCCATTGAGCCGGCGAATCCCATGTTGGGGCGTATCTCGGCCTCATTGCACGCCACCAGTAAGTAGGTCCGCTGGCCATTCGATCCAAGCAAGGTCGGCAGCAGCGGGAGAGCCTTCTGAGCTGCCGCAACGTTTGCAGCTATCGGACCAAGACGGTCCTGAACGGTGGAAATGGTTGAATTGAGGGGGCCGGCAACGCCGGGCTGCAGCGATCCCACAACCTCGTTGGCAGACGTGAGGGCCGGTGCCACCTGATTGACCAGGTCTGCAGCCTGCTGAAGCGCGACTAGGTCAAACGACCCGTCATGTGCAAGGGCCGACGGCTTCAGAACCGCAGCGTTTGCAGCCACGGGTGTGAGGACGTTGTCAGAAAGCCCCTGGACAACGCCCACAAGCGCCTGCGCGTTTTGCACGTCGCGCCCGACGACGGGCAGATGGGCAGCCAGCTTCCAAAGGGGCCCGTTGATGGTCGAGCTCATAGAGGCAACGTCGTCCGCTATAGCCGACGCTGACCGCTGGGCCCCAGCGACATCGCCCCGGGTCACCTGGGACTCAAACGTGCTTGCCGTGGAGACGACACCGCCAGCCTGCGTGCTCAGCGAGCGAGCCTGTATAAAGAGGCCGGCGCCAAAGCAGATAATTGCCGCAACAACCACCAGCACCATCGTCGTCGCCACGATGCGCCGACGGCGGCGACGCCCGCCGGGCGCTCCACCACGACTAGACCCGTTGGTGCCATCAGGGGAGATCGGATCCCAAAGCAGACCATCCCAGGAAGCCGTCTGCTGCTCCTGATGCTGCGACGGATGCCGCCGGCCCCCTGCGGAATGAGCCCCGCTGTGTCTGCCTTCATTTCGTTCGCTCACTGTATGGCCTCCCACCATGCTCACGCCGTCGCATCTTCCACGGCAAAGCGAGCAGTCAAATCTATCTCGCGCCACCTGAAACCTGCGCGAGGCCGGACACTCCAGGCTTAACGATCAGCCGCTGACTAAGACCGTGAATGTACTTCTCGAACTTATCATAGAAAACTTTACGTTCGGGCCTGGGCCCGATAAGACTAATCCCTTTTGTCAAGACGAAAAAACAAGATTACCTGCAGAAATGCTCCGACTAGATAGCCGAACTATCTGTTTCCTAGAGTTTGAACCTCCAGACTTTTGCAGCTCATGCCGACCGTCATTGGCGATGAACCGGCTCCGAAAAGCTGCCTCTGAATCGGATAGCAAATCGTCCCATTGGGGCATTTTCCCAATGGGACGATTCTTTGCAAACAGCTTGCAGCTACACAAACCCTAACCAGATCAAGCCAAATGGCGCCGCTCAACCAGGGGGTCCTAGCGTTTCGTCATAAAATTCTTCACCTCGGGAAGGATGCCGGCCGTCACCTTTCCAACGGGAAGCTCCAGTCAATTGTCCTTCGCCCTGGAAAGCTGGCGGACGCAACGCCTGTCCGAGAAGACCTTTTCAAGACGAGCGTACACATCAGCCCGACCCTCTTCGCGCATCGACTCGTTGCCGAAGATGCCCTTGGCCATGCAGGAACCCAGAGCCCCGGCGTCGATTCCTTTGATTCGAAGGTGGTAATAGACGTCGAATACGTCCCTATGCCGCATCGATCCGGCGTCAAAGCGCAGCAGAGACCGCATCTTCTCGGCAACCGTCTGCTCAGCGCTGCTTTTGGAACGCCCTTGACCGACAAGACGTTGGAAGCCCGTATGGCCACTCGCATACCTGCTCCGTAGAAATATATAGCTAGTCCGCATTTCTACGGAGCGAGCATATATTCAGCCGAAAAGGAAGCGGCGCAAAAGAGAACCAGCGCGCAGTCAAGCCCCTATCCCGGCAATGCCACGAACGCTGCCAAAAGCTTTACGAATGCGTTAAGGTTTTGACATGGCGCACTTCGACGACATATACGACATCGCAGCCGACGGGTACGGGATAATCACCGCCGCGCAGGCTCGAGAAGCCGGCGCGGCGCCCAGCGAGCTCAACCGTTGGTGCGCCGACGGCAGGCTCCTGCGGCGCGGCCACGGCGTGTACAAGCTCGCGCGCTGGGTGCCCACGTCCTACGACGCCTACGCCGAGGCCGCGGCGCTCGTGGGCGGCGGGGCCTACCTGCATGGCGCTGGTTGGCCCACGCGCAATCGAAGTCGCAACGCCGAAACAGGTGCGGCGAATGCTCCCCTCCTGGGTGGAGCCCGTGACCGCGCCCAAGGGTGAGCGCACCACATCCTACGAGAACATCCCCTCCCAGTGCGTGGCCGACGCCATAAAGTCCCGTGCCGGCTCGGAAATGCCCGCCGGCTCCTCGAGGCCGCCAAGCAGGCGCGCGACGAGGGCCTGGTCACCGCCGGCGAGTACGAAAGATTGGAAAGGGAGCTGGCATGACGCGGCCTATAACACCCAGCAGCAGAAGGAACCTGGACCTCGCCATAGACAGGCTCTGCGCGAAGACTGGCGACGAGCCAGGCCGTGCGAACGGTGACGTTTGATCCTAATGGGCTGGAGACATAAAGCACCGCCCGCCAACCAGTAAGATTGTCGAGGGGCACAGATACAAGGCCGGCGAATTAAACCTCTGCGGATAGGCGACGAAGAGCACAGATACCCTCATCAGCGCACCCGCCGTCCGATAACGACCAAGTATGTTTCAGGTGACCGCGAACTGACCGTAGCCAACCGCAAGCTGACCGCCCCCAACCGGCAGCCACGCGAGAAACGAGGGCAATTCATGGGGTCAAAATACGAGGAGATGGCCCGGTAGATGAGGGTCGACGGCGTAAGCGAGGAGATGATCGCCGGGTTCGTCGCCTAGGAGATGTAGGAAGACGAGTTCCGCCGCGACAAGGGCGTCACGGAGATTGAGGCGTTGCGGGAGTGGAAGAAGATTCCCGAGTACATCCGCAAGCTGTTGCTCGCCAACGCGTTCTGCCATAACTGCGGCACGACGGAGTTCGCACCGGGCTACACGCTGCGCATGCGCCACGGCTGCGCGCTCATCGAGGGCCGCTGCGCAAAATGCAGCGCTGAAGTCGCAAGGCTCTGCGATTGATGTCGAAAGGTATCCCGCGACACCAATCATTTGACATCTTCGGATTTTCTTTCTAGAACGAATGTACCCTTTGTCTGCGGTTCCCGATTCGTGAAGTACTGGCCTTTCATCGTATTTCCCTCGCATCGAATCCTGTTGAATCCGAGATGGGACTCTTGCCAGGTACCAACCCTCACTGCGTTTTCCCCGGCCTCATTTTCGTACGAGAATTCAAGCCGACAGCTATCCCTCTCTGCGTTGCAGGCGCTTATCCCAACGCAGCTACTTTCAGACTCGGAGGCCGCGAAGCAAGCCGTACACTGTATCTTCGTGAAAGTATGGGTGATTCTCAGCTTCATATCGCACGAATAAGGATTGCCATCTTCGTCTTTGAAAGACGACGTCGCATGGCCAATCCATTCTCCATTAAGATCAGGAATCCCATGAAAACGCCTAAAAACGCCACGTTTCCAGAGTACGTTGTCAAAGAGCGACCAGAGTATGCCGTACGATGCAAAGGCGGTTGCGCTACCGGTAATCCCAACCCCCGACAGTGTTCGATAGACCGCCTCAGCATTCGTGTTAAGGACAATGGCCTCTAATGTGGGAAATAGACTCAGATTCGCTAAGACGGCACAAGCAATGGAGAGTGTTGCAACGAATAGCACAATCTTTGTGCGCACATTGCTATCGATTGAGTACCTCGTCATACCGGCCATTTTGCTCTCCTCTCCTCGATAAAGCCATTGGGATTAGCCGCCGTTGTCATCCCGACGAAAATCTCATCTGAGTTCCCCGCAATAAGCATGAAGATTCGCCCAAAGGGAATCGAGCCAACGACCACCAAGTCGCCGATTAGGTTTTGGTCCACAGACGAAGGGCAAGGTGATTTCTCATTATGCGTATGCCATTCTCCAAGATAGTTAACGGTTCCGCCAGATGCCCTCCAAGCGCGCTCTATAGCCCGATTCGCACTGTTCTTCGAGCGAACGAATGCAAACCTTTTTCTCGCATCCAGGGACGAGGGCAACGTTAGCTCCTTCACGATAAAGCGGGGTGATTGAGCCTCCTTCGAACCAAGCAGGATTCCACCTGACTCAAAATCGTATCCGCTCATCGCGAGCGCGGCACGCAGCTTACTTAGCAACCGGTCCGGAAGAACGAGGATGCTTCCATCCCTGAAAGGAACTTCCATGCTCAGTCAATCCTCTCGAACCGGCATGAATAGTCGTCGCGGTCTCGATACTCACCTGAAACCAACGCCCCCAGCCCCTCGGCAGAAGAAAGGGCACCAAGCCAAGCAAAGTGATAGTTGCGGTCCTTCCGCCGAGATAAAACCGTTCTCCACCTTGCAAGAAAATCAAAGATGAACTTCTGGGCATCCGCCCCCGAATAAGGAACATACGTCGACTGGCATCCCGCTTCTCGTTCATAAAAATCGCCGGGATTCAAAACAACACGATTTCGAAAGCTCAACTCGTCGTCGAACATATCCTGAAAGACGTCCTGCGGTTTATTCAGCACCAAAACGTGTCCAGCTAGCCCGTACGGCTCAAGCCACATGAGAATCAAAGGACATTCCAAATCACCCCTATCCTTTGCTCGAACCGCATGCAATTCCAGCGGAGCATCTGCTGCAGTGACAAAGACGACGTCGAACAAATCGAGGGCGAGCGGATTGCCGAGCATCACATTCGCATCTTCGTCCCTGGCTGCGCAAGCAACATTGGGATTGCTTCGCTCAAGCGCCGTCTTCAACGCTTTGGCCTTGGCAAGGCCGACGCTCTCGAAGCCGCATGCATGCCGCGCGATGTTGCCAACGCTCAAGATGTCATTGTCCACCAACGTCAAATTTCCATACCCGCTATCACAGAGAGCGCGGGCAAGATGGCTCCCCAGCGACCCGCAGCCAATGAGTAGGCAGGAGACATCTGAGACACCACCGTCCCCACCCCTGGAAAAAAGCCTCTCCTGTCGCAAATCCTCCGTGATCCTTCGAGACACGTCCTTGCCACCGAAATCGTTCCGCACGAGAGCGTACTCGATAGGCACATGCCCAGGCCGAAACCCCTTCACCATGAGCTTGGGGGCTGGATTCGAAAAAGACAGTAGGGCCCTGCCGCGCGCGGTCGGGACAGAGCAAACAACAATGAACGCCTTCTTCTCGCAGGCAAGTGCAAACGCATCATAGCTGCCCGCAAGGTCGTTTCCAGATTTAGCGATCTCGTCTCTCCATTGAGCGACCGTTCTGGGTAAAGGGAAGGTCAACTGTTCCCTCAGCCTCAAATACAGACAAAAAACCGTGTCGACTGGCCCTTTCCCGCCGCTCGCCTTGCAGGCATATTCCTTGGCGGCATTCTCGGACAGCGCCAAGAACACGTGCCCCGGCCTCAGATTGTCGTACGCGCCGACCATGGTCCCGAAATCCGGTTCCGGCTCATCACAGATCATAACCGTCGGCACGCTGCGACTAGCATCCAAGGCCCAATAAGCTTGAAGCTCGTCGCCGTAGTCCTCGGTGTTCACGCCTTTGACACCGTCGTTTAAGACATCTTTCGCTTGGCATGCAATCTCCGCAACCGCTTCCTCCCACCTGTCCGGATGAACCGTGTTCGATGCTTGATCAAAGGTGCAGACGATTCCATTCGGCCCCACATGCGGCAAACCCGAGAGGACAGGATGCTTGGTAACGTCGAAGCTAAATTCTGGCAGATGATACCGAGATTCAGACGACAAACCCAGTTTGAGCTCAACCGTCTCGCCGTTCACCAGAGTGCACGGCAGCTTCAGCTCGTTGTCTTCGATCGAAACATCGAAGCCGCCTTCGCGCAGAGTTGACAGCAGTTTCGACTTATCCAGAGCGACCATCCCTTTTCAGCACGGCAGGAGCGGCCGTTTTAACGTACCTGGAAACGGCTGAATCTTCCACGTGTGGGAACGAATCGCCGAAAGACGCTCTCAGCTTATCGGAAGCCTCTTTCTCGCTAATGGTTTCGTGCGCAGATTCCAAATTTGAAAGCAGCTTCCGGAGCGCCTTCATTACATTGTCCGTCTTCGTCTGCGAGAAACCCTCGAAGAGATCCTCAAAAGGCTCGACTGGCTTCTTGCACTCAAAAGACCCATCGAGCGATTCGATGATGCCCTCGACCGTATAGCGCAACGAATCGTCATCGCGCCCCTTTGCCTCGTTGAAGTTGGAGGCGGCCAGGATGGTCAGCTCGATGCCCTTGAGCTCGACGCCGCAGCAATCCTTCCAACGCTTCAAGTACCTCACGACACGCCGTAGCTGCCCATCGTTCGGCTTGCACTTGTCGCTGAACCAGTTTCTGAATTCCTTAGCGTCGCTTTTAATCCAACCTTGCGATTTGTGGGCAAGATGAGCCGTGCCGTCTTTCATGATGTAAATCGGCATGTCGATGTGGTAGCCATGTTTGTATGGGATACGAACGCATGTGTTCTTATCCTTCGGGCTGGCGCTAGTCTGACCCTCCACTGCATCCTTGACCCATTTGTGTGCAGCCGAGGTGCTAGGCCATTCTCCCTCGTCTGCGTCCTCGTAATCGCATAGGTAAGCGCCATCATCGAGGTCATAATCGTCTTCGTCTATCGGATTGACCGTAGTCGACATCGCAATCGAACCTTGCATGCAAAACTTCACGCTCCGATCGGAATCGGAGAAGCTGCTCCTGACGGTTTCCCTGATGGCATCGCGGCTCAGGCATAGCTCTGACCGCTTTGCCTTGCTAAGCTTTATCGAATCACCAAATTTGATGAACGCTGAATTCATATCTGCCATATTCGCCTTCTTTCTCGCATTGGACAACTTGCTCTACGTTCTTTGATGAAGACCCGAGGCAGCACAAAGCCGAAACGGACAATAACCACGCCGGAAAGATGCGGGCTACCCAGCCAAATACGGCCCCATCACGTCGAATATCTCGCCTACCTTGGTCGCGGGGTTCTGCGCAGATGGCTTGGCGTTGCCCAGCTCCCCATGATGCGCTTCCAGACGTTGCACGCGATGCAGCGCCTCAGCCCGTTGGCCGTCCACCATGCCGAACAGCCCGCCGAGGTTCTTGCGGTACTCGACGCCCAGGTCCTTCGACATCGCCTGCGCGAGGG
>OMWF01000036.1 GCA_900314665.1 uncultured Actinomycetes bacterium | reverse complement strand
TTGACGCAGTTCTGGCACATCATGCCGGGGACCGAGAGCTCCTTCACAATCCGAGCGCCGGTGCCGGGCGAGAAAGGCTCGGGCGCCGCCTGAGCCGCAGGCGCCGCCTGAGCCGCAGGCGCTGCAGGGGCCTCCAACACCGCCGGAGCCTCCGGAGCCGCCGATGCCGCCACGCTCTCTACCTGCAACATCGCTCCCGATTCAAGCGAAGGCAGGTACCCCTCGTCCGTCACAAAGCGGGGTTTGAACCCACGCAGGCGCAAGGCGTTGGTCACCACAAATACCGAGCTGAAGCTCATGGCCGCCGCTCCGATCATGGGGTTGATGGTAAGGCCCCAGTACGAGAAGGCGCCGGCCGCAATGGGGATGCAGACCACGTTGTAGATGAGCGCCCAGAACAGGTTCTGCTTGATGTTGCGCAGCGTGGCGCGAGAAAGCTGAACCATGGCAGCCACGCCCAGGGGGTCGCTGCTCATGAGCACCGCGTCGGCAGCCTCGATGGCAACGTCGGTACCTGCTCCGATGGCGATGCCCACGTCTGCCCGGGCAAGCGCCGGGGCATCGTTGATGCCGTCGCCCACCATGGCCACCTTGCCCTGTTGCTGCAAGCGGCGCACATGGCTCTCCTTGTCCTGTGGCAGCACGCCGGCTATCACGGTCGAAGCCCCCACCTGGGCACCGATGGCTCGGGCGGTGCGCTCATCATCGCCGGTGAGCATCACGCTCTTGATGCCCATGGCCGCAAGCTCGGCCACGGCGCGGGCACTGCTCGGCTTGACCCGATCCGCCAGGGCGATAAGCCCCAGGAGGCGGTCCTCCCGGGCAAAGTAGAGTGCGGTCTTGCCCTGGTTGGCGAACTGTTGGGCGAGAGTCCGCCAGGCGTCGCTCACGGTCACGCCCCGGGCCTCCATCATGCGCAGGTTGCCGGCGAGCACCGCCGCCCCCTTGATGGAAGCGCTCACGCCTTGACCCGGTACCTGCATAAAATCAGCGATCGGCAGACGCTCCGCCCGGTCCGCCACGCCTGTCACGATGGCCTGGGCCAGCGGGTGCTCGCTCAGGCGCTCCACGCTCGCCGCCACCGTCAGCAGGCTGGCCCGCCCCTCCTGGGCAAAGACCTCGGCTGGGATCTGATCGCCAGTGGCTACCGATGAGCCCTCTACCAGCGGATTCCCCACCTCGTCGGCAGCGATGACATCGGTCACGCTGGGCGATCCCACCGTGAGGGTGCCGGTTTTATCGAACACCACCGTAGTGGTGTCATGCGCGTTCTCGAGCGTCTCGGCACTCTTGATGAGGATGCCGTTGCGAGCACCGCGGCCGGTGCCCACCATGACCGCGGTGGGCGTTGCCAGGCCAAGCGCGCAGGGGCAGGAGATGACAAGCACGCTGATGGCGTAGTTGAGCGAGGCCTCGATGCCCGCCTGAACGAGAAGGAACCAGATGACGAAGACGGCGGCCGCCACGGCGATGACCGCCGGCACAAAGACGCCTGCCACCTTATCGGCAAAGCGCTCGATGGGGGCCTTGGTGGAGGTGGCGTCATCGACCAGCTTGATAATCTGGCTCAGAGCGGTGTCGCTTCCCACCTTGGTGGCTTCCATCACAAAGTAACCGCTGGTATTGACCGTGGCTCCGGTAACTTGGCTGCCGACTTGCTTATCTACGGGAAGGCTCTCGCCGGAGATGGCAGACTCGTCTACCGTGCCCGCGCCTTCAACGACCACGCCGTCAGCGGGAATGCCGGCTCCGCTCTTGACCGCCAGGCGATCGCCCACACGCACCTGGTCGGCAGGAATGACCTGCTCAGAACCGTCGTCGTTCAGGCGAAGCGCGGTCTTGGGGGCCAGGTCCGTCAGGGCGCGGATGGCATCGGTGGTGCGGCCTTTGGCCCGAGCTTCAAAGTACTTGCCCAGGCCGATGAGGGTCAGAATCATGCCGGCCGAGTCAAAGTAGAGGCTCATGCCCAACGTGTGGGCGGCCATCACATCTCCCGCGCCCAGAGCTGCTGCCATCCGGAACATGCCTACCAGCCCGTATCCAATGGAAGCCGTGGCGCCCAGTGCCACCAGGGCATCCATGTTGGGGGCTCGAGACAGGAGCGTCTTGAATCCGCGGATAAAGCGCTCTCGGTTGATGACTACGATGGGGATGAGCAGCAGAAGCTCGGCCAGGGCCAGCACCATTGCGTTCTGGTGGGCGACAAGTGCCGCCGGCAGCGGCCATCCCAACATCGACCCCATGGAAAGGTAGAAAAGCGGCACGCAAAAGACCGCCGACCAGATGAGCTTGTCGCGCATGACGGCTACCTGGTTGGTAGCGCCGGAGGTCGCTGGCAATGCCGCCGTCGGAATCGCCGCGCCCTCGATCCGCGGGGTAGCACCGTAGCCGGCCTTCTCAACGTTTGCGCTGATAGCGGCGGCCGTCTCCGGGGTGCCGTCGTACTCGACCTCCATGCTGTTCTTTAGGAGGTTTACTACGGCGTGCTTGACGCCGGGGGTGTTGTTGGTGACCTTCTCCACCCGCGCAGAGCAAGCCGCGCAGGTCATACCGGTCACATCAAACGTCTGCTTCATAGCTCACACCTCACTGAAACTTCTTAAAGAGGCGCATCACCTCGTCGATCACCTCGGTATCGCCCGCCTGGATATGCTCGACCACGCAGGTTTCGAGATGGTCTTTAAGCAGCATCTGCGACACACCCTTTAGCGCACTCTGGGCGGCGGCAAGCTGGGTGAGCACATCGCCGCAGTAGCGGTTCTCATCGAGCATGCCCTTGACCCCGTTGAGCTGGCCGATGATGCGATTAAGGCGCTTTTGCAGGCCTTCTTGCAGCTCTTGACTGCGCGGAGTCTGCTTGTAGTGGCACAAGCAGGTCTGCTGACCGACGGCTGCGTTGGTGGAACAGGCCGGGCAGTCACCGTCTGCAACCGGTTGGGGCTGCGCCGACGTCTCTGCTTTAGCTTGAGCTGTCATACTATGCCTCCAATACCCTATGGGGGTATATCTTGAACGGCTTCACTATATACCCCAATAGGGTATTGTCAACAGAACTGCCGCTCGCCGGGGCGGCGAACCCGCGCCCTCCG
>OMWF01000265.1 GCA_900314665.1 uncultured Actinomycetes bacterium | reverse complement strand
TGCGGCCACATCGGCACAGTTGCTGATAAGGTCTGCCCCAAGTGCGGTGGCGAGATGTACCAGCGTGATGACGACAACGAGACCACCGTGCGTAATCGACTTGACGTGTACACGCGCTCCACTGAGCCCCTGATTGACTACTACAAGGGCAAGGGACTGCTCAAGAACGTTGACGGCGCCCAGGCCATTGATGATGTCTACGCTGACGTTAAGAAGGCGCTCGGCCTCTAATAATTGCAACACGGATTAGATAGGGGCGGACCGGCAGCGAGCCGGTCCGCCCCTATCGTCTCAAAAGAGAGAAAGCCGAGGGACGGCGTGCGAAGGGTCCGACTCAAAACCGATGGGGAGATTGATGCGCTGTGCGAGGCGGGGCGGCTCTCGGCCAAGGCTCTGAGGCTGACTGGCGAGCAGGTGCGACCCGGCGTGAGCACCATCGAGCTCGATCGGTTTGCAGAGGAGGTCATCCGATCAGAGGGAGGCACTCCCGGCTTCAAGGGCTACGGCGGGTTTCCGGGTACCATCTGCGCCTCAATCAACGACCAAGTCGTGCATGGATTTCCGAGTCCCGATCGCATCCTACACGAGGGTGACATTGTTTCAATCGATACGGGAGCCGTGGTTGACGGCTGGTATGGGGACAACGCCTGGACCTTTCCCGTGGGGGAGGTCAGCCCCGTCATAGAGCTTCTGCTCAAGACCACAGAACGCGCTCTCTACGCCGGCATGCGACAGGCTCATGCCGGCAAGAGGTTGGGCGACATCGGCGCTGCCGTGCAGCAGGTGGCTGAGGAGCAAGGCTTCGAGGTCATACGCGAATATTGCGGTCACGGCGTCGGTAGGGACATGCACGAGGCTCCTGATGTGCTCAACTTTGGACGTGCCGGAAGAGGCAGGAGGCTCAAGCCCGGTATGGTGCTTGCCATCGAGCCTATGGTCACTGCTGGTTCGAGGCTGGTGCACACGCTGCCTGACGGATGGGGCGTGGTTACAGATGACGGCTCGTATGCGGCGCATTTCGAGAAGACCGTGGCCATAACCTCAAGCGGAGAGATGCGCGTCGTCTCGACGGAGAATCTTTGGGAGGAGCCGGCCATGCACCCAGAGGGAGAGCGCAGCTTGGGTATTGTGAAGCCCCTCGAGTACCAATAGGCCGCTCACGACATCGGAGACCGGGCTACTGGTAAGCGCTTTGTGATTGCAGTATTATTTTCAGCTGTGCTTTTGTGAGCATTTTTGGATACGTGTGAGTGGTGAGAGGGGTTTCGTGAGTAAGAACTCAGATGCTATCGAGCTCGAGGGCACGGTGGTTGAGCCGCTGCCCAATGCCATGTTCAAGGTTGAGCTCGAGAACGGCCATACGGTCCTGGCACACGTCTCGGGCAAGATGCGGATGCATTACATCAGGATTCTTCCTGGCGATCGCGTCACGGTTGAACTGTCAACCTACGACCTGACGCGCGGCCGTATCACGTATCGCTATAAGTAAGAAGCACATTCATCAGCGTTACCCCACCTCCCTGTGCAGAGGGAGCAGGTTTGGACTCAAAATAAGACGCCTGCGGCTGCGGCGTGAAGATAGATGCAAGTAGGCAACCACCGAGAGGAACAAACATGAAGGTGCGTCCTTCGGTCAAGAAGATGTGTGAGAAGTGCAAGATAATCAGGCGCCACGGAAAGGTGCTCGTTATCTGCGAGAATCCCCGTCACAAGCAGCGTCAGGGCTAAGGGAGGAGTATCGTGGCTCGTCTTTTTGGTGTTGACCTTCCCCGCGAGAAGCGTGTGGAGATTGGTCTGACGTATATCTACGGTATCGGTCGTACCCGCGCAACCAAGATTTGCGCCGAGACCGGAATCGATCCCTCTACGCGTTGCAACGACCTCACTGAAGAGGAGACGACGCGTATCCGCGATTACATCGATGCCAACTACGAGGTTGAGGGCGATCTTCGCCGCAAGACCTCGCAGGACATCAAGCGTCTGATGGAGATTGGCTGCTATCGCGGCCTCCGTCACCGCAAGGGTCTGCCCGTCCGCGGTCAGCACACCCATACCAATGCCCGTACCCGCAAGGGTCCGCGCAAGCAAATCGGCGGAATGAAGAAGAGGGCATAACCTATGGCAACTGCAAAGAAGGGTGCAAAGACCCGTATCCGCCGCGCTGATCGCAAGAACATTGCAGTCGGCCAGGCGCACATCAAGAGCACGTTCAATAACACCATCATTTCCATCACCGATCCGGCTGGTAACGTGATTGCCTGGCAGTCCGCTGGTACCGTCGGTTTCAAGGGCTCGCGTAAATCGACCCCGTTCGCAGCCCAGATGGCGGCTGAGCAGTGCGCCAAGAAGGCGCAGGAGCATGGCATGCGCAAGGTTGCCGTGTTCGTCAAGGGCCCCGGCTCCGGCCGTGAGACCGCCATTCGCTCGCTGAGGGCCACCGGCCTCGAGATCGCGAGCATTCAGGATTGCACACCTGTTCCTCACAACGGCTGCCGTCTGCGCAAGCGCCGTCGTGTGTGATTGAAAGGACTTCATCACTATGGCAATCGATAGGACCCCGGTTCTCAAGCGCTGCCGTCAGCTGGGCCTTGACCCGGTCGTGCTTGGCTATAACCCCAAGAAGAAGTCTGAGCATGAGCCGCAGCGCCGTCGCCGCGAGAGCGACTACGGTCAGCAGCTTCGTGAGAAGCAGAAGGCTAAGTTCATCTACGGCGTGCTGGAGAAGCAGTTCCGTGGCTACTTCAAGAAGGCCAAGCAGATGCCCGGCGTCACCGGCGACAATCTGATGCGCATCCTTGAGTCCCGCCTCGACAACGTCGTCTTCCGTCTCGGCTTCGCCAAGACCCGCAAGCAGTCTCGCCAGCTCGTCTCGCACGGCCATATCCAGGTCAACGGCCGCCGTGTCGACATCCCCTCCTTCCGCGTGAAGGCCGGCGATGTCGTGTCCGTGGCACCCAAGTCCAAGGACCTCCTGGTCATCAAGAGCGCGCTGGTGTCAGCCGAGCACACCCAGGTTCCCAGCTGGCTTGAGCTCGACCTCGAGAAGCTCCAGGGCTCCGTGCTTGCTCTGCCCACCCGCGATCAGATCGACCTGGACATCCAGGAGCAGCTCATTGTCGAGCTCTACTCTAAGTAACCACGTGAGCCAAGGAGGTTTTCCGCAATGACAGAGTTCATGAGGCCACAGGTTACGGTCGAGGTCGTCGACGATAACACCTCCCGTTTCATCGTGGAGCCGCTTGAGCGCGGCTACGGTGAGACGCTCGGCAACAGCATGCGCCGCGTGCTGCTCAGCTCTCTCAACGGTGTGGCCCCCACGGCCCTGCGCATTGAGGGCGTGCAGCACGAGTTCACCACCGCTCCTGGCGTTGTCGAGGATGTCACTGACATCGTCCTCAACGTCAAGGGCTTGGTCTTCTCCTCCATGGGTACGGGCGAGGAGGCCGTCGCCACCCTGACGGCTACCGGTCCCGGCGTCGTCACCGGTGCTGACCTTGAGGTTCCGGCGGAGTTCAATCTGGTCAACCCCGAGCACGTAATCGCCACCCTCTCCGAGGGAGCAGAGCTCGAGATGTCCATCCGCATCGGCACCGGCCGTGGTTATGTTCTCGCTGACCGCAACAAGCGGGCTGACGACCCCATCGGCATCATCCCGCTGGATTCGCAGTTCTCGCCGATCCGCCGTTGCGCCATGCACGTCTTTGACACGCGCGTAGGCCAGCGCACCGATTACAGCAAGCTCGAGCTTGAGGTCGAGACCAACGGCGCCATCGACCCCACGTCCGCCGTTTGCTCCGCAGCAAACATCATCACCCAGCACATGTCTGCGTTCCTGGCCCTCTCCAACGAGGACGAGGCCACCGAGGCCCCCAGCATCTTCATCCCCGAGGGTCCGACCAAGAACGCTGAGCTTGAGAAGCAGATTGAGGACCTGGACCTCTCGGTCCGCTCCTACAACTGCCTCAAGCGCGCCGGCATCCACTCCGTGCGTCAGCTGGTGGAGTACTCTGAGGACGACCTGCTCAACATCCGCAACTTTGGTGCTAAGTCGATTGAAGAGGTCAAGGACAAGCTCCAATCGATGAACCTCAACCTCAAGCAGTAGGAGAACGTACAGATGAGACACTACAAGAAGGGGCGCAAGCTCGGCACTGATGCCAGCCACACCAAGGCCATGAAGAAGAGCCTTGTGGCCGCCCTCCTTAAGAACGACCGTATTAAGACCATCGAGTCGCGCGCCAAGGAGATCCGTCCAGATGTGGACAAGGTCATCACCTGGGCCAAGCGCGGCGACCTGCATTCTCGCCGTCTCGCCATCGCCAAGGTGGGCGACAAGGAGCTCGTTCGCGAGATCTTCGAGAAGGTCGAGCAGGGCATGTTCAAGGATCGCCCCGGCGGTTACACCCGCATCATGAAGCTCGGCCCCCGCAAGGGCGACAACGCTCCCATGGTCATCATGGAGCTTGTCACCGAGCCCTGCGTCCCCAAGGCCAAGCGCGAGGAGGAGCTGGCACGTCAGGCTGCCAAGGCCCGCGCCGAGAAGGCTAAGGAGAACGAGGCAAAGGCTGAGGAGGCCGAGGAGGAGGCCACCGAGACCGAGGCTGAGGCCGCTGAGGCTGAGGCCGCTGAGGCTGAGGCCAAGACTACCGAGGCTGAGGTCGCTGAGGCCCCCGAGGCCGAGGCTGAGCCCGCTGCAGAGGAGGCCGCTCCTGCCGAGGAGGCCGCCGAAGCCGAGGAAAAGCCGGAAGAGAAGTAGCTTCTCGCCGCTTAGAGCGCTTTCATAGCGAGCCGGACCCGAGCGGTCCGGCTCGCTTGCATATTGAGACGGGTACCATGGGGTTGCTTGGGCGTCTTGAGACCAGGCATTCGGCAGGGGGTGATATCGATGCGGAGCTTTGATGATGCGGTCGCGTCGGGCCAGGACCTGGCAGGGGAGCTGCCGACGCTTGTGCTCACCGTGGCCTACAACGGAGCTCCCTTCTCGGGATTTGCCCGACAGCAGGGGCTCCTCACTGTTCAGGGCGAGCTGGAGCGGGCCCTTTCGACGCTGCTGCGGCGCCCTGCCGAGGTGGTGTGCGCGGGAAGAACGGACGCAGGGGTCCACGCGCTCGGCCAAGTTGTGAGCCTGCCGGTAACCCTTGAAGAGAGGGCGCTGCTCGAGGCTCGCAACCCTGCCCGCCTGCTGCGTTCGCTCGGGGCTCTG